>JAUVKP010000165.1 GCA_030596185.1 Fidelibacterota bacterium
TCTTAATTGTTATTAGCCTTACACTGTTCTTATCCTGTTCACCACAAGAAGCTCCCGTCATTGGAATGACGATGAGCTATTGGAAAGGAAAATACGCTGTAAATAAAAGCTATGTTGATGCTATTAGAGAAAATGGTGGTCAGGTAAGACTTATCCCCTGTTCAGAAGATGAGACTTTGCTCAAAGAAGAAATTAAAGAACTGGACGGATTCGTTTTTATAGGTGGACGTGATTATATACCACAGTGGTACGGTAAAGAAATGCATCCATCTATGACACTTATGGATATACATCGAGCTCGTTTTGACTCTCTTTTCATGCATCTTGCTATTGAAAGTGGTAAGCCAATTCTGGGTATTTGTGGCGGTGAACAATTATTGAATATTATTACTGGCGGCAAACTAATACGTGATATTCCGAATCACCGGGATGTTGAACACATGATATATCCAGAAAAAGACTCACATATTTATGAACTTTTCGGAGACAGCGTCATAGTTAATTCAACGCATCATCAATGTGTTGACCCGACATATTTAGATGAAAACTTCAAAATCACCGCTTGGTCTGCAGATTCTATTGTTGAATGTATTGAGCACCAAGGTAAACAATGGATACTTGGAACGCAGTTTCATCCTGAGCGTTTGCCAAAAGAACAACGTAATAAACTCATCTCAATTTTCATCCGGGAAACAAAATAGTTATAAACAAATAATTTCATGTGATAATTGAATTACTTTTTATAATTTTTGGCTGAAACGTTGAAATGTTGAAATGTTGAAGAATCAAAACGAGAAATAGATCGTTTATAATTGATAATGGAAAGGTGTAAAGGTATAAGGTATAGGGTATAAAGGTTGGCCTATACACCCTACACCATACACCCTACCCCCACCTTAAACCCTTAAACCTAATTTTATGCAACTTATCTCTCTCGCCAGTGGAAGTAAAGGTAACTCATATTTTGTCTGCTCAGGTAAAACCTCGGTGCTTATAGATGCCGGTCTGTCTGCAAAACAACTGTCTTTACGACTTTTAGACGTCGGCTCGGATGCTTCACAGATCAATGCCATTTTTATTACTCATGAACACATTGATCACATACGCGGTGCACGTGTCTTTGCTAAAAAACAAAACATTCCTGTTTTCATGAACAAAGGCTGTTTTGATGCGGCAAAAGAACGCTACAAGCTTAATGAGATCCAAGATATTCACTTATTTAACACGGGCGTTCCATTTGATTATCAGGATGTTATAATACATCCTATGAGTATTACTCATGATACTAAAGATCCTGTCTGCTTTACGATCAATGATGGCAAACATTCTCTTGGAATTGTAACTGATCTTGGGAAAATGAATAAGCTTGTCAGTACTAAATTACGCAAGGTCGATGCCTTGGTTCTTGAATCGAATCATGATCTTGACATGCTGAAAAACAATAGAAACTACCCTGAAAATATTAAACAGCGCATACGTTCCGCTCACGGACATCTTTCCAATATTCAGTCTGCAGAAGCTGCCAGGGATGTCATCCTGCATGGAAAACTGAGATATCTTATGCTGGCACATCTTAGCGAGAATAACAATAGCGAGAAACAATGTAAAAAAACTTATTTAAAAGTATTTAAAAATGCCGGTATAGACCTTCCTTTCTCTTTTGCCAAACAGCATGTTCCTGTCAGTATGCTCTAAGTACTAAGCTGTAATCAGAAAGCAAACAGTAAGCAGTAGGTAGAGCGGTACCGGGGTTCGGGGTATTAGGGTATATTACTCATTCTCACCTTCTCACCTTCTTTGTGCCGCTCCTACGGAGCTTGGTCCTTTATCAAAATCAAATACTACAAAGCTTTCGCTCCTACGGAGCTTCTCACGTTTTACGTTTTACCAGCCTGCGCCAAGGTACAGCCTACGTAGCTGAAGCTACTTTCACCTACGCGTAAAGCTATGGTGAACAGGTCGGCGTAGTATGCCTTCGGCCGGCAGGCGTTTTACGTTTTACGTTTTTATACTTTTGCCTTTTGCCTTTTATTTTCATACATTTACAGCAAATAAATTTAGGAGCGTTTCACTTGAAAAAAACAACAATTCTAATCCTCATCAGCTTTCTACTCATGACATCCTGTTCATTTAAAGACTGGAAAGAATATCGTCAAGTCATGAAAACTGAAAACCCGCGCAAGATCGATAGATACATTAAAACGACAGATGCAGATAATTATGCACTACGTGCAGAAGTTAAACTAGAAAAAATATATTTCAAACGCGCGAACGACGAAGCATCTTGCTTCCGTTATCTCGCGAAATACCCGGAGGGCAAATACATGGAACAAACAAAAGAAAAACTAGAACAACTGGCCTATGAACGTGCAAAAGAAAGCGTTTTTGCGGTCACTGACTATATTAAAACCTTTCCTGACGGAAAGTATCGTGATGATAAAGTCATTACTGATGCTGAAGATGAGCTCAAAAAGCTGACTGAAGCACTCGATACAGTGCAAATCAACGATATTCTGGCCAACTTGGCTGCCACACCGGCTGAACCGGTTGAAAAAAATGAAATTGCGATTATTGAAACCCGCTTTGGTGTGATGAAAATGCGTTTCTTGCCCGAAAAAGCTCCGAACCATTGTGCTAACTTTAAGCGCTTGGCAAAAACCGGCTACTATGATGGTGTAAAATTTCACCGTGTTATTCCCGGCTTTATGATCCAGGGCGGCGATATCAATTCTCGTGATGGGAAGCGCGCAACAGACGGTATGGGTGGTCCCGGATATACCATTGATGCCGAATTCAATGATGTATCGCACGAAATGGGTATTGTATCCATGGCAAGAACTCCCGATCCCAACTCTGCAGGATCTCAGTTCTTTATTTGTGATGGCTCCCCTACCTTCCTTGATGGACAGTATACGGTCTTTGGTGAGATCTTTGAAGGTAAATCTATTATCGCAGAGATCGCAAATGTCCAACGTGATGGAAGCGACAATCCCCTTGAACCCATTTTTATGAGAGTCACGATCGTAAAGGAATAATTGTGGCGGCAAAGAAGAAAATCGGATTGGCATTAGGTGGCGGCGGTGCTCGCGGTATTGCCCATCTTGGTGTTTTATACATTCTGGAAAAATATGCAATTCCGATCGATATGATCGCCGGAACATCAATTGGTGCTATTGTTTCTGCCATGTATGCCTATCATCAGGATGTAAGCACTATCTCTAAGGCATTCTTTGAATCTCAAGAAAGTCCTGAATACAAAGCCCTGCAACTTGACAAAATTGTCAAAAATGCCCGAACAGAATCAAGATTTAAGTATTTAAAAGGCTCATTTGCTAATTATCATCTTCATAGAAGTATGGGGTTTTTGAAAGCTGAAAAAACAGAGCGTTTTCTGAAAACATTATTTAAAGATATCCAATTTGATGACATGAAGATCCCACTTGGGCTTGTTGCAGGAAACATATCTCAAGCAAAAGGAGTTTGTTTCAAGGATGGGAATCTCTTAAAAGCCGTCCAAGCCAGTATGAGCCTGCCCATATGGATGGAGCCGGTGGAAATTGACGGTGATCTTTATGTGGATGGAATTGCCCATGATGTTGTACCTGCACGCGTTTTACGAGACATGGGGGCAGATGTTGTGATCGCAGTGGATATTTCCCTACGCGATAAACCTTTTCATATCATTAATGCTTTGGATGTTGACCAAATTGCGGATTCAATGGCCGTAAATCGTTCTATTGACCTCTCTCTGGAGTTTGCAGATATTGTGATCAAGCCTGATACAAAAGGGC
>JAUVKP010000074.1 GCA_030596185.1 Fidelibacterota bacterium
ACCGGGATACCAAAGGGCTGAAGAACATGCTGAGCGGCATTTTCCCTAAAACCCATTCCGGCAAATGACAGCGGAATAGAGCCAATACCAAGAATAAAAAAGCAAGATTTGGCTTGATCAAATAGTGATATTCCCCATTGATGCATGAGAGTCCAATATTGCATAATATATGATACCAGAGTTATTGATGTAAAAACAATATTCGCTATACCAAACTTGAAATACGGGACATGCTTAGGAACATGCTGTTTAAAATTTGTTGTTTTGACCAATAAGCGATATATCAGAAAGAAAACAAAAAATATCAAACAGAAAACCAACATATACCACATTTTGGGATATAGTAAAAAGGTGCTTATGCCGAAAAAGAAAAACATCACACCTGAAGAATAAAACGTATCCAGGAGAAATGTATATAAGCGTAGTTTATTATCTCCGGGTAATAAAAATATTTTACCGATCTCGCCAACAGAACCCGGCAAAATTAAACGAAAAACAAAACCCGAGAAATGGGCAATAAGCCCTTCTTTAAAAGTAAAGGGCGGCATAAGTAAATGCACAGAATATAAAAATCGAAACGCCTGGACACTAACATTAATAACTCCTAATCCTAAAACCGTCAGTATCATCCAAAGCGGGATAGATCTAAAATAGACCCATAATTCTTTTATGTTAACTGAGCGGGACAACCACCAAAACAAAAAGACGGTGATTGCGATCTTTAAAAAATTTGATAAAAACTTTTTCATCTATTATTTGTCCTTTAATGTCTTTTTATAACTGGAACCTTTCCATGTAAAAGTTCCGAATGTGCCGTAGAACCCTATCCATACAATAAATGGGGCATGAATGAGTTCCATTAGAAATAGATTCCTAAATTTATAGGGAATCTTGAATCTTTTCATACTGAGATTCATATAGAAAAAATCGCATAATGCTTTTATCAATACTAACCCACCCCAATAAGGTAGAACTTCTAAATCCCAGATAGCCAGAATTGGAAGAAAAATTGCTGCAAGATAAAAGAAGAACACCGTTAAACCTAAAATAACCACCGGCATGGTTGCTTTCATAGTATGCGATGCCCAACGAATGCGTTGATTGATCACATCTTTAATTTTATTTTCAGGAACAACCTTTACGACCGATTCGGGGTGAGCGTTAAAAAGTACTTTAAATTTCCTTCGTTGTGCCTCGTATACGATATCCGAATCATCACCTGTTACAATATGATTTTTTAACGCGTTATCATCAATAAACAAATCTTTTCTGAACATCATATTACCGCCATGAGCCGTAATGGCAAAACCATTGACCATCGCACCAGCGATCACCATGCTATAAGAAAGATTCTCAATGGTCTGCATGGATTGCCAGGTTTTTTCCCATTTTGATCTATGCTCATCTTTAGTATATAAACATATCCCGGTAGCTGCTCCTACTTTGTCTTCACATAGGGAACCATATGAACGCAACCAGCCTTTTTTGTGCTGTACATCTGCATCAGTAGCAATAACATATTCTGTAGTGCAAATTTTTATGGCTTGAGATATGGCATTCTTCTTGGGTGATACACCTTTGGGGCAGTTGGATAAATGTAGAATTTGTAATTGTTTATTGTTGGCTGAAAGTCTATCAAGTATTTGTCCGGTTGTATCTTCCGAACGGTCATTAACAGCTATTATCTTGAATTTTTCTTTGGGATAATCTTGCTTAAGAATGGATTTGATACATGTTTCAATATTTTCTTTTTCATCTTTAGCACAGACAATCACCGTCAACAAGGGAAGTTCCTTATCTTCTTTCAAGTTATGAGCTTTAAGCCGACGAAAACCCATATAAAAAAAGAAAATATACAAAACATAACAACCCGCAAAGGCATAAGCTATAGCAGTAATAATATAGACAGTTAGGTGCATAGAGATTCCAGTAATTCATTGATATAGTCGAGTTGATTGATAGAAATATGTTCTTTTGCGATCCGCTGACTGCTATTGAAATGAATATCTTTCAGATCAAGCTTGTCTTGCGCACAATAGCTGAACAGCCCTTCTTTTTCATATAATTCAGCCAAGTATTCCTGTTCCGTTTGCCCGGGGGTCGGCACAAAAAGAGCTGATTTTTTCAAAGCCAGAAGTTCCATTACGCTTGAATAACCGGAGCGACAAACAATATATTTTGCTCGCTGCATCATAATATTCATTTCTTTACGGTTCAAATGGGTGTAGACCATTACATTGTCGGTTTTTTTTATGATATTATTTTCTGTCGCCGGTTTACCTAGCGTGACTACAACATTACCCGATATATCATCTAACTGTTGTAGTACTTTTTCCTCGAACTGTGTGCGCTGAGGTTCGGGACCCGAAATACTGATCAGAAGATCAATATCCTTTTCAGGAGGATCGGCATTCGGAACAATACTGGAGAGGCAACCAATATACTTAACTTTAGGATGCCGGGAAATTCGACTGTTATGCGAAAGATTTCCAGAGAGATTGGGCTCTCCTTTCGCATCGGGAACAAATATGTAGTTATAATGCTTGAACACGATCCGATTAAACCATTCGCCAAAGATCATGAACATAGCCAAATGTTTCGGCAGGTGAAAACGCAATTGATGTGTGATCAGAACAGACGGGACCTTTTTGCTCCAGAAGCCCAATCGCATCTCGGTCATGATCAGATCGGGATCAAATTCTTTTTCAAGTACTTTGATCTGTCGACGTTCATGCCGCCAGCCCAAGAGCATCTTGGGAACCTGAGACACGATCTTAAAAACGAACATCCAACCGAATTTCGGGTAGGCTATCTGGGTATCTTTGACATCACGGGTGACACATTCGGGAAATTCTTCCTTCAACATGGAGAGGGCTTTCCCATGAGAGATAAGGATCACTCGGTTTCCATCATTGATCAATCGACGAATAATAGGAGTTGACCGGGTTACATGACCCAATCCCCAATCAATGATGGCATAAATAACAGTTTTATTATTCATTCTACAGATCTTTGCGCTTGAAGATCACACAGGACAGTGGCGGGATACCGACCTGGATGGACTGTTTCCTTCCATTCCACTCAATATTTTCAGCTTTCTGTTCCTTATTTTTGATCACGCCGCTGCCATTGAATTCTTTATTATCACTATTGAAAACCTCTTTATAATTTCCAGCTTCAGGAACGCCGAGACGATAATCAAAATAAGTTTCCGGTGTGAAGTTACATACCACGATCAGATCTTCTTTCAGATCATTTCCACGACGGAAAAAAGAGGCAATGGATTGTTCCATATTCCCACCGTCTATCCATTCGAAACCCGCAGGTTCTTGATCGCGTTCCCAGAGAGAAGGGGAAGAAGTATAAAATTTATTCAAGGCAGTCATGTATTTTGCAGCAGTACAATGGGGTTCAAATTGTTCCAATTCCCATTCGATCCCGCGTTCTTCATTCCACTCGCCCCAAGGTGCCAATTCGGAACCCATAAAGAGAAGCTTCTTGCCCGGATGACAGAACATAAATGCAAGTAAGAGTTTATAATTTGCAAATTTCTGCCAATCATCACCCGGCATCTTGTTCAAAAGAGATCCTTTACCATGTACGACCTCATCATGACTTAGCGATAGAATAAAATTCTCTGAATATTGGTATAACATAGAGAAGGTCATATCACTATGATGATACTTTCGGTGAATGGGCTCTTTTTCCATGTATCGAAGAAAATCATTCATCCAGCCCATGTTCCATTTAAAATCAAATCCCAAACCGCCCGTATGAACAGGATGACTTACTCCGCCCCATGCGGTCGATTCTTCGGCGATAAGCAATGCTTTAGGGAAATACTTGCCCACGATAGTGGATAGTTTTTTCATAAATTCGATGGCATCAAGATTTTCATTACCACCATATTGATTCGGGATCCACTCCCCTTCTTTGCGACTGTAATCCAAGTAAAGCATACTGGCCACCGCATCAATACGTAAACCATCAACATGAAATTCTTTGATCCAGTATAGAGCATTTGAAATTAGGAAGTTCGCAACCTCATTGCGCCCGTAATTAAAGATCAGGGTTCCCCAGTCAGGATGTTCCCCTTTACGCGGATCTGCATGCTCGTAAAGTGCCGTTCCATCGAATTGTGCCAATGAGAAGGCATCTTTGGGGAAGTGCGCAGGAACCCAATCCAACAAAACACCAATACCGCTTTTGTGACAATAATCTATGAAATATCTCAGATCATCGGGATCGCCAAAACGAGATGTTGGCGCATAATAACCCGTTACCTGATAGCCCCAAGAAGCATCAAAAGGATATTCCATAACCGGCATCAGTTCAATATGAGTAAATCCGTGTTTTTTAACATAATCAACCAGGATGGGGGCGATCTCTTTGTATGTATACCACTCCCAGTCGTCCTTGCGTTTCCAAGATGCAAGATGCACCTCGTAAATACTCATGGCTTTATTCAGCGCATGTTCCGGCAAGACGGACATATATTTTTTATCTTTCCATTTGTAGTTCGATTCATAGATACGCGAAGCATTACCCGGCCTTAACTCACCCATATTGGCATAGGGATCTGCTTTCAGCATTAGTTGACCATCGCGCGTATAGATCTCGAATTTATATTTCTGTCCGGCATCTACACCCGGAATAAAGATCTCCCAGATACCCGATGAACCCAAGACACGCATCATGTGTTTACGACCATCCCAGAGATTGAAATCCCCAACGACAGATACACGGCGTGCGGCAGGTGCCCAGACGGCAAAGGCAACACCTTTGATCCCGTCCATTTCACAAACATGCGAACCCAATTTTTCATAAATAAAATGATGATCGCCTTTTCCAAAGAGATAGGCATCTTCTTCGTTAATATGCGGCATAAATTGGTAAGGATGAATATAATCGAATTTATTTTCATCGGCGTACTCAACATGAACTTCATATTTTTCGAAAGCCTCGGAAGTGAATGTGACATCCCAAAACCCGTCAAGGTCAGCATGTTCAAGCTTTAATTTTTTCTTGCTGGTAAGAAGTGTAATAGAGACCGCTGTAGCTTCCGGCTGGAATACACGAACCACTTTTTCCAGATCCTTATTCTCATGCATACCCAGTACGGCATGCGGGTCGTGACAGATTCCATCATAGATCTTTCGCATATTATTTTTGAGGCTCATGATCATCCTTTCTCATTTTTGCGCTCATTAGACCGATCATTGTTTTAACATCTGTAATTTTCCCCGTTTTGACCATTTGGATCGCGTCATCAAGTGACAGGGTAAATGTTTCGGTAAATTCGTTATTATCCGTTTGTTTTTGTCCTTCGCTGAGGCCAAAGGCTTCATAAATATGGATCACTTCATCGCTGTAACCAATACATGGATGAATGGTCGTCAAAATTTTAAGTTCCGATGCTTTGTAGCCCGTTTCTTCTTCCAGTTCCCGCAATCCGGTCTCCTCGGGAGTTTCACCCGGATCGATCTTGCCGGCCGGCAATTCGATAAAGACCTTTTTTAAAGGATAACGGAACTGATTAAGAAGCAATAGATCTCCATTCGGCAAATAAGCTACGAGTGCAACCGCACCCGGATGCTCGATATATTCACGAACGGAGGACTTCCCATTCGGTAATTTAACCATATCTTTGCGCACATGTAACAAGGCGCCGTCAAAGACGGCTTCGCTTGAAAGCTGTGTTTCCTTTAAGGTGTCCATATTACGAATATACATGATATTCCGTTTATGGACAAATACTTCCTGACGGGATTTTTGTATATGAAAGAGATAATCGTAGAGACAAGGCAATGCCTTGTCTCTACAAATCTATTTACGATATATATTTAAATTATAATGTCAATATTTTCAATCACTTACAAGGTATTTTATCCCGAAACCATATTTTGCTTTTCTTTTCAAATTCGCTGTTGTATAATTTGCTCTAAATTACGGTGAAACAAGAAATTATAAGGAATTTATAAATGATCCAAGTCCGCGAAGAATATTGTCCCCAGAACCACCCCTGTCCGGTGATACGTGTTTGTCCTCTCGGCGCCATTTCCCAGGAAGGTTACGCTGCACCCGTTGTCGATGAAGAAATATGCACCGATTGCAATATTTGTGCCCGTAGTTGCGGAGTTTTTACACCAGCCAAATAATTATATTTCTAAAAACTTGACTCAAGTTTTTTTAAACTGACTTTTTACTAAAATATACCCCTTGTGTGAGACACAAATTCAAGCCGCAAATTATTA
>JAUVKP010000173.1 GCA_030596185.1 Fidelibacterota bacterium
CATCCTTATGCTGCTGTGCCTAATTTGAATATTGAAGATGCTGTTTTGATCCGTGCAGGTCAAAATGTTGAGCATCCCGTAGATGCTATATTGGCAAGTGAGATCGTATACCAAACTATCCTTGCAAAGCATCAGTTGAAAACCGTTTATGCTGTGATCTATGGTAACAAAATTAACGCAAACAATATTATTAAATTATTTCAGGGAGAATAACATGCATAAGAATTCAATGAACAAAGTGGTTTTAGTTGGCCGACTGGGGCAGAATCCGGAACAACGGGCGATACCCAGTGGAACTGCCGTAACTAATTTTTCGGTTGCTACGAATGAAACAAGAAAAAATCAAAATGGCGAATATATAGATACCACGGAATGGCATCGTTGTGTATCTTTTGGCAAAACAGCTGAATACATTGGTAATTATTTCACAAAGGGTCGCTTAGTTTATGTGGAAGGTCGTTTACGGACTCGTAAATGGAACGACAAGAGTAATGTTACCCATTACACGACTGAGATCATGGTTGATACTACCATGTTACTGGATCGTGCTCAGCAATCTGGCGGCGGCGGTGGTGGTGTTTACGCACCTGCTCAGAATAACAAACCCGCACCTGTAGCAGCACCTGTAGAACCAAGTATGCCTGAAAATGAAGAAGAACTGCCTTTCTAAGGAAGATCAATGACAGAACGTGAATTTAAAAATACCTCATTTGTCCAGGAAGAAGAACGACAATCCATTGTTCTTTGTCCTATTTGCGGAAAACCGGTCAATAATCATTCTGCGGAAGAACTTTATACCGTAGATGTGGTTGAAAGTGATTTTAGGATCCGCACTTTAGATGATGATATTCTAGATACTTGGCTGGTGTTTTGTCACCACTGTTTTTATGTAACGCATGATTTTACTCAGATTCCCAATGAGATAGAAAAAGTGCAAAATGTGATTGAATCCGATATTTATCAAGATAGATTTGCTGATACAAATCCCACGACTCTGGAACTTTTTGAACACTATCTTTATATGCTTGTAGAAGTAAAGGCGCTTCCGACTGTATTTGCTGATACCTGTTTACGTATTTCTTGGCTACATGATGACGATAAAAATGAGGCTTTGGCATCAGAGTATAGAGAAAAAGCTATTGTAAATTTTGCAAAAGCTCTATTATTGGGAGATCTTGAGGATAAAGATATATCCATGATATATTACTATATTGCGGAGCTTAGTAGACGGAAGGGTGAGTTTGATAGAGCAAAAAAATCCCTGTTAAAAATGGATATGGAAATTCCCATGTTTAAGCAGCTTTTTGATATGCAGTCCGCTCTGATCCGTGATCGCAATAAATCTGCGGTTGCTATGCCGCGAGAGGAGAATTGGCCATGATGATAAATTATCCCGAATTCGAGGCTCTGCTCCTGGAACAGGAAGCCGGAGCAACGACCATTCTCTTCAAATATATCCATATTTTGGGCCGGTATTTTACTGAGAATAATGAACTTTCGCCCGATGCGCAAAGGGAAGCTCTGGATTATATTTATCAAGAGACCCTAACGGCCCATCCACTGATCGCGATCTTTCCGCATCTTCAGGCATATATCCTTAAGGAAGTGGAATTAGGTAAAAAAATTCCGGATATACTGCAGGAATATGGCAATACCATTAAAGCGAATAATGATAAAACTGTTGAAACAACAATAAATAAATTGATTAAAGACGGTTCCAAGATATTTACTTTTTCCCATAGTTCTGTGGTTAGAAAAGCTATTATGAGTGCTGCGCAGACAGGGAAACGCTTTGAAGTGATCCTGACAGAAGCTCGCCCGGTGGGCGAGGGCTTATCTCTTGCTAAATTTCTCGGTCGCGCCGGTATTCCAATTTCACTGTATACGGATGCCGCAATGGAATTGGCGATATCCCGTTGCGATATAGTACTGGTAGGAACAGATTGGTATTGGCATCGTGGTTTTATTAATAAGATCGGAACTCACTCCGCATTGAGAATTGCAGATGAGCGTGAAAAATCTTTTTATGTTCTTAGCGATAGCAGTAAATATATGAAAACACCTCCATCGGACTGGTCGAGAGATAAGCATCCCGAGTCTCAGATCCTGATGGAAAAGATTGAAAATGTAACGGTTCATAACCCTTATTTTGAATCTATCTGGTTCCGCGGGGTCAGTAATATTATTATTGACGGCGAGATGAAAGAATTTAATAAACAGAATGAGATCATAATGTAGGAGTCTAAAATGTCGCAGTATTACAATTATAGAACCGCACTATTGATCCTGTTTATGAGTTTGGTTACTTACCTTGTTCTTATTCTTGGCTTTTATTATAACCACTCACTCATGGGGAACACACCCCAAGCGGTCCGTTATATTTTACTCGGTATTTTTGAATTGTTATTATTGCTTCCCCTGCTTTTGTATGTTATTGGAAATGGGAAATCCGTAAAACATGCTTTTCGACTGCGTCCGATATCCCTGCTCGCTTTACGTGATATTCTTTTTGTGGCCATTGGTATGTTCATCCTGGTCGAATTTATTCAGTATTTGGTAGAATTGGCAATTGGAAGTGAATCTTTTGTGAGTGCAGATCTTAAAGTCCTTTATCCTCTTAATTATTTATTGCTCGTTCCGGTTGTTGCAATTATAACTCCCTTTGTTGAAGAAGGTATTTTCCGTGGATATATGCTTAGACTTATGTTCCGTAATAAGTTTTCTCCCCTTATTGCAGTTGTCTTGCAGGCATTGCTTTTTACTGTCGTTCATCTGAGCTTTCGTAATGCACCGGCCGTTTTTGTGGCCGGAATTATTTTAGGCTATACGGCTTATTCCTTTTATTCTATAATTCCCGGTATTATAATTCACAGTATTTTTAACATATTGGTACTTGTCAATATTAATGTTCCACAGATCCGTGAGAGTATTTTATATGGTAAAGCTTATGTTCCATGGCTCATTTTGGCAGGGGGATCATTATTGTTTCTATTTGGCATTATCAACATACGTAATAATGTACATGTACACCGTAAACGCAGAGAAGAAGAGGAAGGAGTAGGTTATGAGAAATAATGAAGTGATCTTACTTGTAGATACCTACCGCAAATTACACCGACGTGGTGCTAAAGTCAATCTGATCAATATAATTGATAAAACTCACCCGGCTGATCTTGCCTTATTATTCCGTTCGTTTTCTCAGCATGAGCGTTTGTATTTCTTTTCCCTAGTAAAAACAAATGAACAAAAAGCAGAAGTTTTATCCGAAGTGGATGATAATATTATTGTTGAGATCCTTCATTCTCTTAAACGAAATGAAATTATTAATATTTTTCGCGAAATGGATTATGATGATGAATCCAGTATTCTTCGTCTTTTACCTCAGGAAGAACAGCAAGAATTATTGAACCTCATGAAAGATGAGGAATCCCGTGAGATTGAAGCTTTGATGGAATATGATGAAGATACTGCCGGTGGTATCATGAACCCGGAAGTTTTTCATCTCCATGAAAATTTAACGGTAGCCAAAGCTACTGAAGGAATACAAAAAAGCGCTGACACTGAAATGGTGTTTTATATTTATGTTACCGATGAACGAAGCCACTTGATCGGTGTG
>JAUVKP010000101.1 GCA_030596185.1 Fidelibacterota bacterium
GAAACCGCTCCCCCACCATCTGCACTTTGGTTTACATAGAAATGACAATTTCTGATCAGTGGGGCCGCACCATTTTCAAGTAGCAGTCCTCCTCCTCCATTTCCATCATCTGCATTGCCGTCACGAATAATAAATCCATCAATAATGGTTAAGGTACTTAAAAGACCAGAATAAGAGATCACATGATAATTATTATCGCTGATATTTCCCTGTATTCCAATGTCACCGCTTAATATCGTGGGATTGGCATGGACATCTCGGTCATTTAAAGTAGATTCGCCACCATAAAAGCCGCCATATAATTTTACACCTTCTTTAAGCACGAATGAATTACTACGATCAACTCCGGGTGTATAAATACCCTGTGCCACCCATATCTCATCTCCGGGATTAGCTGCTGCGAGAGCCTGTTGTGGATTTTCATAAGCTCCCTGCCAAAAACCATCTCCAAGATTATTATCCACATATAAAATATCAGCATACGCAAATACGCTAATAAGTAGTAATATGATCGTAAATTTTCTTGCTGTATTTCTCATTAAATTCCTCTCTCAACGTTCAATTATAATGAGCTAAACCAGATATTTCAAGCACTTTGTGCTTATTGAACTTAAATTAACCATCCTATAACTTTATATTAAGAAATATGACTAAAAAAACACTAAAAGAAGGTTAGGAGGTTAGGGAGCTATAGAGGTCTGTCATCCTGAACGAAGTGCCGTGTCCACCGACCTGTGCATCGAAGCTTTCTTGACCAGCGCTGCGCCATGCCGTAGCCACGATACTTCGGGGCGTAGGTTGGAATCCGCCAGCTGGCGGAGAAGTTGGTAGCGAAGATGTAAGCTCAAAGAGCGTAGGTTGGGAAGGATCTATTCATGGTACGAATAATGTTTGGGTTAAAGTTTTTATGTTTAAGATTTAAGATTTCCGGGATGAATATGCTTGTTTCTTATTTCCTGTTTCTTGTATCTTTTAGTGTCATAGTAAAGCAAGGACAATTCGTGAAAAAGTTTATTTTAATTTTGTTCATTATCAGCACTTTCGCATTTGGTGCCGAGCTTCATATTTCCTTTACGGGAAATAATCGGGGACTTTTAACACCCTGCGGCTGCAAAATCCCTAGCGGTGGTTGGGCTCGAAAAAGTACGGCAATAAGCAATATGCCGGGATCGTCTCTGCATATTGGAGCCGGAAATCATTTTTTTCATCATACTCCCATGCCCAAGGAAGATCAGATCTTTGAACAAAAGAAAGCTGCTCTTCAGGCAGAATTGTTTTCTGAACTCAAATACGACGTGATCAATGCAGGACAATTTGATCTTTGCTATGGTTTAAATGTATTAAGATCACTCCAAAGTCATTATTCATTGCCTATTATCTCTGCCAATATTCTTGATATGGAAGGGAATCCTGCCTTTCCACCCTATCGTGTTATTCATTCACAAGGAATTGATATCATGTTCGTTGGAATATGTTCTCTGTCCGATGGATTTAATTTTCGCATAAAAGATCCCCTTCTTGCCTTAAAAGAGTTGCATCAGGATGACCTATTTAATGATGCTGATCTTGTTATTCTACTTGCTGATGCTCCTGCAGTTATACTTTCAGATTTTGTAAAAGAAAATTCTGGGATCGATATAATCGTTTGTGCTAAAGAACATGCTTTTACAGGATTGCCGGTACATTACAAGGAAACGGCGCTTACTCAACTGGGTTCCCAGGGAAAATATATTGCCGATCTGTATCTTAATTTTGATAGCAATCCGGCAGAGTGGAAAGATATTTCCCCTTACAGGCATTCGATCAGAACTAGCGAAAATGCCTTAAAGTCTGGAACAGATCAAAGAAATAATTATCTTAAACGACTTAAGCGAAGTAAGAAAATACTCAAATCTGAGATAAAAAATAATTCTCATTATTATCAATGGGATATGTTACTGCTTGATACTTCTGTAAAAGATGATCCCGGCATAAAAAAACGTGTCGATAAATTTACCCCTTATCCGGGTCCGTGACCCCCACGCCACTCATTTCTCATTCATCCAGCCTTCGCCGAGGCTACGGCTGGCAGGCATCCATCATTCATCATCTATAACTCATAATCCATCATCATGAATAGATCTCTCCGCTACGCTCCGACTATTCGGAGCTTCGGTCGAGATGACATTTTTGTGTCTTTTGCCGTCTCACGTCTTACGGTTTGAACATGAGACGCGATAAATCGTCGTCTCTACCCTTAATATAAATTTACATCTTACGTCTTACGTTTCACGTCTTACGTCTTAAAAAAAAGGCTCTGCATTGATATTGCTACGAGCCCTTATTAATTGGTAATTTTAATTAATTTTTATGGCAGTGTCACTACCCTGCTACTTCTTCCAAGTTTGTTAAAAGCAGCGATCTTTACCTTAACGCCGGGATTTAGCTTAAAGGGTTTTATATATTTATCAGACGCTTCATTCGGCTCACTACCATCCAATGTGTATCGAAGTATCAAGCCGGGGAAACGAATATTCGCTCTGAATATACCGTTTTCTACGATAGCTCCGGGAAGCGGGATACGGTATTGAACCTGCTTTTGATCCAATTTAGGAAGTTCATGCTGACCAAGCTTATTCACAAAGTGATTCCAATCAATTTCTCTCATCATCTTAGCAAAATCCTTTTGATCGACCACGGACCAATAAGGTTGAAGGCTCCATGCACGTTCTGCGAGACCTAATATTTTGGGGAAAGCCATATATTCCATCCGATCCCAGGTTCTCATCGTCTCACTCCAAAGGGTTCCGGACATTCCCAAAATATTCTTTTTTCCTTCTTTAGTCAAACGAGTTTTACCTTCGAACATTTCCTCTGTAATAGGATCACCGTAAAGTGTTGTCTCTGCACATTTTGTAATATCATAGGGTGTAAATTCCCAGGCAGAGCGAGTATCGGTGTAACCTCCCCAATTCAAACCCTCTTCTTCGGGATCACGATTATAAGCAAAATCGAAATAAAAATTATTTGCACCTATAAGAACAACAGGGAAGCCTTCATTAGCCAACTGATAGCCAAGATCTTCAGCACCCCAGCCCCAAACGTTATTCCATACATAAACCTTAATACCTTCTTGAACCAGCGAAGGATCGGGATAACGCTTTTTACCTTCATGTTTACAAGCTACTTCTTCCCACCCCGCTGTATGAATGTCATATTTTTTCAGCATAGCAGTAACACGTTTTGTGAAATATTTATGTAATTCTGATGGAGAATTATATTCATCCTGACTTTCAAGAAATGATTGGCTGATAGGTGAATAGGTAAATGCGCCACCGGGAACCTCATCTCCACCAATGTGCAAGGTCGTTAAAGGAGCATCGGCTTCTTTATACATAGCTACTAATTCATCAATCACAACTTGAACAAAACGGTAGGTTGATTCCATGCAGGGATTTGCTGTATTATCATGATATCGTTGAGCTGAAGTATAAAAGGTGGTATCTTCGAAATCCGTTAGCAGGTACATAAGTGCCGAGTCTGGCTTATCTTCTTTCATATAACGATCATAACGAACTTCCATTGCCTTCAAAGCTGATCGCATATGGCCCGGCATATCGATCTCGGGGATCACTTCAATATGACGGCTTTTCGCAAAACGAAGTAATTCAATGAAATCTTCACGAGTATAAAAACCACTGCCATTTCCCAATTCAGGATCCGCATATGGCCCCGAACCAAGACTAGGCTGCAAATGATCTTTCTCATCTTTCGTATGCCCGCGAAATGCTCCTATTTCAGTCAATTCCGGGATGGGTCGGATCTCTACACGCCACCCCTCATCATCAGTAATATGGAAATGAAGTTTATTTAACTTATAGCTTGAGATCAATTCAATAAATTTCATGACATTTTGTTTACTGTGGAATGACCTTGAAACATCAAGATGCATCCCGCGATAGGGAAATCGCGGTCCGTCCACCACATTAATACTGGGGACTGAAACAACAGTTTCAAAAACATTATTCAGATCTGCAGGAAAAAGAGATAAAAGACTTTGGATTCCATAGAACACGCCGGCCTCATCCGCACCCATGATAATAATACCTTGCTGAGGATCGATATTAAGAATATAGGCTTCTGCATTTCCACTTTTTTTATTCAAGATGATCCTATTGGGTGCAGTTTCTCTAAAATCATCACTTCTGAATTTTGTTCTTATCATGTTTCCACCAAAAACTTCGTTAAGTTTATTTTGAAGGAAACGGGCTTCATTTGATAAAGAGCTGTGATAATAAATAATAAAATCTTTATTGATCTCACAAGTTCCTTCATCTAATGTGGTTTTATTCGGTGTTGGGAAAATGGGTACTAAATTTTCTTTTGGAATTATCTGAATTGCTTCATTCTCTTCGTATCTCATTTCGGCGGTTTGAACTTTTAAATGATCAAAGGAGCCTTTTACGAGATTTGCGTCTTCCGGAAATGGCAATGTTATTGTTTTTCCTGAAGGAATAATAAGCTCTTTACCTAAACCTTTTTTAATAACAAAATAGCCTCCGCTTATCGCATCTGATTTGTGTATGGCATAATGACTTCCAATCAAGGGGAAGGTCATACTTTCGCCCGGTTTTAACTCTGTAAAAGATTCAGTGGGATATATTTTGTTAAAATCACCATTTATGGTTTCGCCTCCCAATCCTTTCCATTCCTGATCTTTTTTAATGGAACGAAACCAAGTGAAATAAAACTCCCAGTTATCATTAGTTAATGTATAACGGGAATTATTTGTAAATGTTATCTCACATTTATGTTGATTATCTGCTTTATACTGGTTTTGAACCAATTGCCAGGAAACGTCAATTTTACCCCTATCTTTATCGCATGATGCCATCAGGACCACCATTGCCAAAAGCAAGGCCATTGTTTTCCATGATCTCATTATTATCCCTTTTTCTTAGTATCATATTTCTTTATTTAAGATAACCAGGAAGAAAATTTCCTCTTGATCTTCAATTCATTATTGCGAACAGCCTGCTCACCAACCTCGATCAACTCTTTTACATGATCGAAATCAAAATTGTAAGCACCTTTATATGCTTCTATTGCTACTGTTGCCTTTTCTTTCCTATGTGCATTCTTGAT
>JAUVKP010000258.1 GCA_030596185.1 Fidelibacterota bacterium
TTTTGATAAACGATTTCTGGAATGGCGTGGAGCATCAAATCAGGTCACCACAAAAGATAAACGTTATATTTGGGTCGATACTTATGCCCGTTGGCACATTGTAGATCCATTATTGTACTACAAACGTCTTCGCGACGAACGCGGTGCCATGTCACGTATCGATGATATCATCGACGGTGAAACCCGAACTGCTTTTGCAAAGCATGACTTGATCGAACTTGTCCGTACATCAAATCGCAAACCACTTGCGGATCCGATCATGGATATGGATTCCGGTACACTTCAGCAAATTAGTTTCGGTCGCGACTTCATTGCAACCGAGATCCTCAAAGCCTCAGCCGGCCGCGTGGAAGACCTCGGTTTAGAGATCCTCGATTTCAAGATCAAACGCATCAATTACGTAAAAGAAGTCCAAAAGACCGTTTTTGAACGTATGATCACAGAACGAAAACGTATCGCTGATAAATATCGTTCAGAGGGACAAGGAGAAGCGTCTAGGATCAGCGGTGAAAAAGACCGCGAATTGAAACGCATCCAGTCCGAAGCAAAACGTACCGCTCAAGAGATCATGGGTAAGGCCGATGCCGAAGCCGCAAAGATCTATAACGATGCATACAATAAAAATGCAACTTCACGAGATTTCTATACTTTCATGAAGACCATGGAAACCTATGAAAAAGCATTGGATTCCGGTACCAGTCTTATCCTTTCAACAGAAAGTGATTTTTATAAGTACCTGAAGAGTGTGAATCCGGAATAATCTCAACGAAAGATATTCCGAGTAAATAGATGATCCCCTGCAGGCAGTGATGTTTGCAGGGGATTTTTGTTTTCGTGAATAATAAATAATAAACAGTGATTGGTGATCGCAATTAATATTAATCAATCATGAATAGGGATTGGTCGTGTGAAATATTTGTTAATGTAAAAATGCGAATTTGTTCAACCCCTCCGGGGTTGTATGTTTGTGAGGGATGCGCCTATACTGTTATTAAACCCTTTCAGGGTTTTTCTCTGATTTTATAAAATATTGGTGGAAAATAAAAGAATCCCGTAACCCCTCTGGAGTTGCATGTTTGTGAGGGATGCGCCTATACTGTTATTTAACCCTTTCAGGGGGTTTTTAGACCTTCCGGCTGGTGCCGGTTTAGCCGGTCTGCCGGATGGTCGAAGGTATATATCCATAATTTCGACCAGCCAGCACATGTTTTTCAAACATTCGAGCTGGCAGGTCTTTTTTAGAAATCCCGTAGAAATCAATATACAAGGGATTCAATAATAGTATAGGCGCTTTTCCTTCTTTTTTACAACCCCGACGGGATTGAATATTCTTTTAAATATCACTCCAAGGATCCAACAATTCCACCCCGCAAAACTTAAAATCATCCGTATTTCGTGTAACCAGACAAAGTTTGTTATTAAGAGCACTAGCTCCCAAAAAAGAATCGATCACCGGAATATTCTTTCCTTCTTTACTCAACTCTCCTGATAAATGTCCCCATTCTAAAAGGATCTGAATATCCAATTCAATTATTCTCCCATAAAAACGATCGCTCAGATCTTCCAGCCAAAGTTGAATGCTATGTTTTCTTACGGCATCATCCAATTTTGAAATTCCCTTTTGAATTTCGCCAAAAGTAATGACTGAAAGATAAAGATCATTTTCATTTTGAGCGTTAATCCAGTTTACAACATGGGGGTCAGGTTTCTTTTTAATCAGTTCTGAAATTACACAGGTATCCAGTAGATATTTCATAATTCAATGTCCCGATCTGAATCTTTATTTCGATCCAACTCAAGTCCATATAAAGGGGACTCCTGAAAAAATGCAGATAAAGAATTTGAACGTTTCGTTATTTCCTGATATTCTTTAATTGACAACACCACGGCGGAATCTTTACCATGTTTGGTAATGTACTGAGGCCCATGTTTACAGGCTTCATTGATCATAGCTGAAAATTTGACTTTAGCTTCTTGTAGTTGCCATCTGTTTTTCATTTTATCCTCCCTTTCTAGTCGTTTCGACTATTTTTTAGTATAAATAAAATATAATATTAAGGCAATATTTTTTTACTCTAATCTCATCTCTCATATCTTATCGTTTATATCTTTTTAAAGCATTTGCATATTTTCATACGATAATTATTAAAATTCTTATTTCTGTATTAACTTTACGCAACATCACCGTGTCTAAGGTATGAAAGTGAAAAAATTAAATGAAGGAAGAGAAATGAAAAAACTTTTTATCGGACTTATGGTCGTTACAATGCTGATCCTGAGTTCATGCGATTTTGGCGAGTTGACCGGCGGTTGGAACAACAATGATGATAACGATGATAATGTTACACTCATTGAGCTTATCGAAGCTGAGATCCTTGCTGAAGTAGATGTGGATGCGGTGATTGAAGAAGATATCGATATTGATATCCCTACTTCGTTTTCAAAAACTTTGCCTGGACCAAACGGTAATGGCAGAAACATGCGTCGCATACGTCTGAAAGCAAAACAGGGTATCGACAGTGTTGATGTTCAACGTAGTATTGAATACACCGCTGATGATACCGCATTGGTTACCTTAACCAAAACACTTTTTGGTACCATGGTCATCAACCAAACAGATACAGCGATTGTTGACACGCCTGAGGTCTGGGGAAAATCCTATGAATATACTACGACCTCTTACATGCAGTTCATTCAAGTTGAATGTGCTGATTCATGTACCAAT
>JAUVKP010000201.1 GCA_030596185.1 Fidelibacterota bacterium
CAAAGAAAATGAAAGAAGTCGATGCTGTGATCGGCGGTGAAGGTAACGGCGGGATCATTTCCCCTGATTCTCACCTTGGACGAGATTCACTTGTTGGTGCAGCCATGGTATTGAACTTTCTGGCTTCGGATGAACGATGCATGAGCGAAAAATATGCGGACTTCCCGCAATACAAGATGGGGAAAAAGAAAATTGATATCGGAACAAATGATCCTGATGCTATCTTGGAAAAATTGAAAATTAAATTTGTCGATGAGGACTGCAATACCGTCGATGGATTAAAGATCACTTGGACTGATAGTTGGGTTCACATGCGTAAATCAAATACTGAACCGATATTGCGCGTATATAGTGAAGCACCTACATCGGATGCAGCGAACAAACTGGGTGATAAATTCTTGAACGAAATAAAACAATTGATGGGATAAAATATGAACTTAGCAAAATACATTGATCACACTCTGCTTAAACCGCAGGCAACACAAGCTGATTTGGACAAATTATGTCAAGAGGCCATTGATAACGGCTTTGCCGCTGTCTGCGTAAATCCGTGCAACGTAGCCTATTGTGCCGGACTTCTTGAAGGAACAAAAGTGAAACTTGCTTCCGTTGTAGGATTCCCGTTGGGAGCCTCGATACCCTCGATCAAATCAGCGGAAACCCTGATGGCCGTTGAAGACGGCGCAAATGAAATTGATATGGTTATAAATATCGGTGCACTAAAAGATGGTGATAATACCTTAGTGGAAGGGGATATCAAAGCCGTTGTAAGTTCCGCCGAAGGAAATACCGTAAAGGTCATTATTGAAACTTGTCTGCTCACAGATGAAGAAAAGGTCACGGCGTGTGAACTGGCAAAATCTGCCGGTGCTCATTTTGTCAAGACGTCCACCGGTTTTTCAACAGGCGGTGCCACACTTGAGGACGTAAAACTCATGAAAGAAACGGTCGGTGATGAGCTTGAGGTTAAGGCTTCCGGTGGAGTTCGTTCTTACGAAGATGCCATGGCTATGATCAACGCCGGAGCGACCCGGATCGGGACCTCTTCGGGCGTAATGATCCTTCAAGGAAAAACAGCTGAAAATGATTATTGATTTCCTATTGGATTTCCTGCCTCCTTTCCCTATATTCGCCAGTCAATAATGCAGCCGTGGCGGAATTGGCAGACGCACCAGATTTAGGATCTGGCGCCCTCAGGGTGTGGGAGTTCGAGTCTCCCCGGCTGTACTAACATAAATGATAGCATGCGAATGAAACAAAATACAATTTTTAAGCACCTTGTTTCTCTTTCAGTATCCTTACTGATTTTATTCACATTTACATCTTGTAAGAAAGATACAGAAGAGCTTAAAACCGAAACTACGACCATAGCGACTGAAAAAGTGTATATACCAAATGTTGAACGCCTGGCATCTGCTGTCGAAGAAATCAAAATTGTGACAGGTATCACCGAATTGGATACCCTGATCCTCATTGATGGAAATGACAATAAACTTTTTCTTGTTTCAGTAAAAGATGAACTGATAGTATTAAAAGATTATATTATCTCTGCATCTAAATATGGTTATGGTGCCAAAAGAGGAAGTAATCAGACTCCTTGGGGCGTTCATATCATCGATAGCAAATATGGTGATACCGCACCCGAAGGCATGTGTTTTTATGATCGTCGTCCGACAGGAGAAATCGCAACGATCTTCACGGATACGACAAATATAGAAATTGATCCGGTTACTTCTCGCATTATCTGGCTAAAGGGCCTTGAAGAGATCAATCGCACATCTTACTGGCGTTTTGTTTATATTCATGGCACACATGAAGAAGGATTATTGGGAACACCTCAGTCTAAAGGGTGTATCCGTATGAGCAATAAAGATGTTATTGAACTATTTCCGCTTGTTAACGCAGGCACTTATGTAAATATTATCCGTCCCGAAACAGACGGGACCATGGAGGAAGAATGAAAAAGATCTGCGTAGTTGGTACAGGATATGTTGGCTTGGTAACAGCAGCCGGTTTGGCGGATTTTGGTAATTCCGTGATCGGTGTTGATATTGATGAATCTAAGATCAAAATCCTTCAAAAAGGTGGTATCCCCATTTATGAACCCGGTCTGCTTGAAGTTGTACAGCGTAATGTCCGTGCAGGACGCTTAAGTTTTACAACGGATATTGACCAAGCTATTCAGGATTCAAAAGTTATTTTTTCCGCCGTTGGTACGCCTCCGGGTGAAGGCGGCGAAGCCGATCTTCGTGCTGTTTGGGCTGTAGCGACTTCATTTGCCAAAAATTTGAACAATTATAAGGTCTTTATCAATAAATCAACCGTCCCGGTGGGTACAGGCAAAAAAACCTTAGAACTGATCAAGAAAAATTCAGAAAAAAAAGACAGCTACGATGTTGTTTCAAATCCTGAATTTCTTCGCGAAGGCTCCGCAGTCGGTGATTTTTTAAATCCCGATCGTGTTGTCGTTGGATCACGCAGTGAAAAAGCTCAAGTTATCATGAAAGATGTCTATCACGCACTCATCATTCGTGGTGTTCCTTATGTTGAGACAAATATCGAAAGTGCGGAACTGATCAAATATTCTTCTAATGCTTTTCTTGCTGTTAAGATTACCTTTATCAATGAAATTGCAAATCTCTGCGATATTGTAGGTGGAGACGTAAGTGAAATTGCCAAAGCTATGGGGCTTGACGGTCGTATATCTCCGAAATTCCTGCATGCAGGACCCGGCTTCGGTGGATCATGTTTCCCTAAAGATACGATGGCACTTGTTGAAATATTTAAAGAACACGGTGTTAAAAGTCGCGTTGTTGAAGCTACAATAGAAGCCAACGAATATCAAAAAGAAGGTGTAGTCGCGAAATTGAGATCTGTCATGCCGGATCTTAAAGGAAAAACTATTGCCATACTTGGATTGGCTTTTAAACCCGAGACAGATGATACACGCTTCTCCCCCACTAAAGTGGTTATTCCCCTATTGGAAAAAGAAGGCGCCACTGTTCAAGTCTATGACCCGGTTGCAAGTGATGATTTTAAACGTGATTTTCCTAATCTAGACTATAAGAATAATGCTTACGATGCCATTGAAGGTGCAGATGCGATGGTGCTTATGACCGAGTGGAATGAATTCCGTTCTTTGGATATGAAGAGAGTAAAAAAACTATTGAAAACACCTATTTTTATTGATACACGAAATACTTACGACCCTCGCGATATGAGAGACAAAGGATTCACCTTTGTTTGTACAGGTCGGACTAAATGTGCGTATTAAAGAGTTGAAAAGTTGAAAAGGCGAAAAGTCGAACATTGAAAAGAATAAAATATTAAGA
>JAUVKP010000242.1 GCA_030596185.1 Fidelibacterota bacterium
CGATTCAAAAGAACAGATCGCGCAGGTCGGTACTATTTCTGCAAACAACCAAGTTGTTCGTATGAACAAGACCGGTCAGGATAAAGAAGAGATCATTGAAGTCCCGATCGGAGAGATCATTGCGGATGCAATGTCAATAGTTGGTACGGATGGCGTGATTACAGTTGAAGAAGCCAAAAGCGCTTTAACTTCTTTGGATCTTGTTGAAGGCATGCAGTTTGATCGTGGTTATCTGTCACCTTATTTTGTAACGAATACCGAATCAATGGAAACACTGCTTGAAGATCCTTTCATTTTGATCCATGACAAGAAGATCGCTACGATGAAAGATCTTCTCCCTATTCTTGAAAAAACTACTCAAATGGGTCGTGGACTTCTCATCATTGCAGAAGATGTTGAAGGAGAAGCATTGGCAACACTAGTTGTTAACCGCTTACGCGGTACTTTAAAAGTTGCCGCAGTTAAAGCCCCCGGTTTTGGTGATCGTCGTAAAGCTATGCTTGAAGACATTGCTATCCTAACTGGCGCTGCAGTTATTTCTGAAGAACAAGGTTATAAACTAGAAAATGCAACGATTGAACAATTGGGCCAGGCTAACCGCATTAATATTGATAAAGATAATACTGTTATTGTAAATGGTGCAGGTGATCCTGCTGCGATCAAAGCCCGCGTAAATGAAATTCGCGTCCAGATCGAAAATACCAGTTCAGATTATGACCGTGAAAAATTACAAGAACGCCTCGCTAAATTAGCCGGTGGTGTTGCTGTATTGAATATCGGTGCTGCAACAGAAGTTGAAATGAAAGAAAAGAAAGCCCTCGTTGAAGATGCGCTTCATGCAACCCGCGCGGCTGCTGAAGAAGGTATTGTTCCCGGTGGTGGTGTCGCATTTTTACGCGCTTCTAAAGTTCTCGATAAAGTTAAAAAAACTGTCGAAGGTGATGAAATCATTGGTGTTGACATTGTCAAACGTGCACTTCTTTATCCGATCCGTCAGATCGTAGCTAATGCCGGTCTTGAACCTGCAATCGTTATTAAAGAAGTTTCTGACCACAAAGATGACTACGGTTTTGATGCTCGCAAAGAATGTTATGGTTCAATGTTTGAATTTGGTATTGTGGATCCAACCAAAGTATCCCGCGCCGCAATTCAAAATGCTGCATCGATTACAAGTCTCTTGCTGACAACTGAAGCAGTGATCTGCGACCTTCCCGAAGATAAACCTGAAATGCCTCCAATGCCAGGTGGCATGGGCGGTGGTATGGGTGGCGGTATGGGCGGAATGTATTAAAATACACCACTAATATGTTTTAAATACAAAACCCTTCCTGTGAAAATGGGGAGGGTTTTTATATATATAGTCGAAAAATTGATAAGTCGATATGTCGATGAATTGAACAAAGGTAAAACATTTGATTGTAAAGACAAGGCAATGCCTTGTCTCTACGGCAGTAATTTCTAAACCTTTATACCCCATACACCTTTACCCCAAACTGTATTTAAATTCCTTTATTCCCCGCCTATAATATGTTATTTTATCAAGATGAAGTTTAAAAATATTTTCAGGATTGTTGCTGTTTTACTGATTTTTTCCATTGCTTTGTGTTTTGGGGAATCTATTGATGAATATGACAAAAAGATCGATCAGAGTAATGGACGATTGAAAGGTCTTGAAAAACAATTGACTTCTTTGCGAGGTGATGTCAAGAAGTATCAGCAACAAGAACAGGGCTTGATCCGGGAAATGGATAATACCAAGCGTCAGATATCATTGACCAATGAAAAGATCCGTTTACAAAAACGTGAATTGGAATTGCGAAAAGCAAAAAAACGCCAATTACAACGGGATTATGAAAGTGCACAGATAAAAAGTGAAGCATTGATAGATAGATATAAAAACAGGGTGGTTCATGCTTATAAGCTTAAACCAAATCGTCAACTGGATCTCTTTATAGATGCTACATCAGCTCGCGAGTTTTACTATCGCGTCAAATATATATCTGCTGTAAATGAAGCTGATCGTAAGCTATATGATGAGATCATTGATAATATCAATTTCATTGATACGCGAAATGCTCAGGTCGACAGAGAAACAAGAGCGATTGTTAAAAGTGTTATGAACATGGAAAATGAAGAGGAAAATCTTCGTGAATTGAAAAATGACAAAGAATCAAAATACAAAAAGATCCACGCAAACAAGACTTTGATAGCAGAACAGATCAAAGAAAAAGAAAACTCGATCAAAGAAATTCAAAAACTTATTTATAAAACACAAAAAGATAAAAAAGCTTATTTGATACGTTTAGAAGAAGAACGTAAAAAACGGGAGATCGTGGAATTACCATTTAGTCAAAAGAAGGGAAAACTGCCTTGGCCGGCCACGGGGAAAATAGTTAGCAGTTTTGGGAAACAAAAACACCCGGTTTTAGGTACAATAACAGAAAATTCGGGAATAGATATTGCAACAGTATCCGGTTCGGCAGTTAGGGCCGTCAGTGACGGGGTGGTCGTGACCATCACTTGGCTTCGGGGATTCGGAAATACTATTATTGTCCTACACGATGATAATTATTATACGGTCTATTCTCATATTGATAATATCGACGTCGTTCAAGATGAATATGTGGACGCCGGTCAGAAATTGGCAACGGCCAGTTTCGATAGATCAGTAAACGGAACCCGGATGCATTTTGAATTATGGCACGAACAGGAAAAAATAAATCCAAGTTACTGGTTGAGAAAATAAAGGAAAAGCATGCAAAAGAAACGCCAGTTAAAAAAACTATATAGTTCTTTATTCAATGAAGATTGTATCTTGATCCAGGAGATGCCTCGTTCCGGTTCTTACCGGGAGTATTAT
>JAUVKP010000261.1 GCA_030596185.1 Fidelibacterota bacterium
AGATATGATATCCCGTCTATTCTCCAATTTGCCCGGTTTTGCTTATCGCTGTAAGTACGATGAAAATTGGACTATGCAATTTATGAGTGATAGTTGTAAAATGACAACTGGATATTTACCTGAAGAGCTTATCAATAACAAACTCATTGCCTATGGAAATATTATTCATGAAGATGATAGAGATAATGTTTCCCAAGCTATTGCGGATAGTTTGAAATCTCACGATCATTTTGAAATAGAATATCGGATAATTACCAAAGAGGGAGAAATACGATGGGTGTGGGAACGAGGAATATGTATTAGGACGAATTCAAAAGACCCTATTGCAGTTGAAGGTTATATTACAGATATACACCAACATAAAACATCACAATTTCAAAAAATAGAGAGTGATCAAAGATATCATTATTTGGTTGATCTTTCTCCAGATATTATATTCGTTTTAGATAGCAATGGAAAAATTATTGACTATAAATCAGATAAATCGGATCTCTACTATCAAGAGAGTGATCTAAGCAATAAGAATATATTTGAAATATTACCATCAGAGGTCGTAAAATCGACTAAAATATATTTAGAAAAAACACTGAAAACCCACTCAATGCAAATATTTAATTATTCATTGGATATATCCGGTAAAGGCACATGTTATTTTGAAGCGCGTATGGTAGAAAGCGCTCCCAAAGAGGTAACTGTCATTATCCGTGATATAACAATTCAAAGAATGATGGAACTGGATTTGATCAAGGCAAAAGATCAAGCTGAAGAAAGTAATCGTTTAAAATCAGCTTTTCTTGCCAATATGAGTCATGAGATCAGGACGCCAATGAATGCTATTATGGGTTTTTCTAATTTGCTATTAAGAAAATCGGACGAGCAAGAACGAAGTAAATATGTAAAACTAATAACGAAAAGTTCGGAATATCTTTTACATTTGATCAATGATGTACTTTTGTACTCGCGTTTACAAAGTGAAGAAATACCCATCAAGTTAAGTGTCATTGAATTAGATGTATTTATACAAAACCTTTACGATACTTTTAAAATGACAGGTATAAAGGAAAATATCAATTTTTACAAATGGATTTCAAGTGATTGTAAAAAACTTTCAATTATGGGAGATCATGAAAAAATATGGGAGATCTTAACAATATTAACAAGTAATGCTTTAAAATATACTGAATCAGGAGAAGTTAAGATAGGTTGTAAAACCAAGAATAACCGTATTCATTTTTATGTTGAAGATACAGGTATCGGTGTACCTGATAATGAAAAAAATAAGATTTATGATCGTTTTTACAGGGCTGTGAACGTCCAATCTACCAATACTGGTGGTTCGGGACTTGGATTGAGCATAGCAAAAGAACTGGTAGATTTAATGAAAGGCGATATTGAGGTTTGGTCTACAGAAGGCAAGGGTTCATGTTTTAACTTTAGTATTCCATTAATCGTAGCAGAAAGTGAAAGTATTGAAGCTCCCTTAAATACAGAAATGCCCTTAAAAATGAAGGATATGATAGTGCTAATTGCTGAAGATGACGCCTATAATTATATGTATCTTTATGAATTAATGAAGGATTGTGTTGCAAGGATCGATCATGCACTAAATGGTCAAGAAGCTATTATATTCGAGAGTAAGAACCATTATGATCTTATATTAATGGATATTAAAATGCCGATTATGAATGGTAATGAAGCTATAAAGCAAATAAAAGTTGGGAACCCAGATGTTCCGATCATTGTTCAAACAGCCTATGCACAATCAGAAGAAAAAGAAGAGACAATGAAAGCTGGGGCAGATGCCTATTTGGTAAAACCTATTGATCAAAATGAATTAAAGAAAGTTATTTCATCAATTTGTCATGTTGATTCGTGCAATAATGATTGATGTGCTCTAATAAGATTAAATGCATTAAAACGCTTAGCTGTAAATCGTGAATTGTGAATAAAATTATGGAAATAAGCGTAAGGAACAGGTGAGCCTGTTCCTTGTTGTATTGTTTGTAAAATTATTTATTTGTCGATAATTGTGCCGCGGATGTTCCAGCAACATAACCCGAGGACCATGCGATCTGTAGATTGTAGCCGCCTGTCGCGGCGTCTAGATCAAGAATTTCACCTGCAAGATACAAACCTGAGACAACTTTACTTTCCATTGTTGAGGGATTTACTTCTTTTAGTACGATACCTCCGGAAGTAATAATGGCATCGTTCCAGCCGGTATTTCCCGTAACAATGAAGCGCATTTCGCGCAGACCTTTAAATATCCGTTTGCGTTCAGCCCCGGAGACCTGATTACAGAATTTGTCGGGGTCGCATTTAACATAGTCACAAAAGGGAAAAAGCATTTTCATTGGAAGGAGATTCTTTAACATGCTTTTTAATTTTGATTTGCCATGAAAATCCAGTTCTCGAAGTAAACGAGCATCTAGCTTTGCATCATTGAGAGCGGGTTTACTGTCAATGGTGATCTCTACAAATTTATTTTCCCGCTTAGCAATGACGGCATCGCGGCTCAAGTCCAGGATGATAGGTCCCGACAAACCATAATGAGTAAAAAGCATTTCACCGAAGATTGTGCGTACTTTTTTATTATCGGCCCAAAGAGTAGCTTGCACATTGCGCAGGGAGAGTCCTTGCATGGATTCTGCTATTTCGCCTTCCGTTTCCAATGGTACCAAAGCGGGGAGGGTAGCATTGACATGGTGG
>JAUVKP010000051.1 GCA_030596185.1 Fidelibacterota bacterium
AAGGTATTGACAGCATGCGCTTCCCATTTTCTAATCTGTTTCATACAACGGGTAAAGTATTTTTAGAAAGTGCTTTATCGGCCTATTTAATCAAAATATTTTTTTTTATTATTAAAAACACTTAAATATCATAAAATACTACACAATGTCAAGAAGTATGGTATCTGCAATACACAGATAATCAGCAAGATACAACATACTTAACAAAAACTTAACAAAACCTTAATAAATACTTGACATATAGCATTAAAAATATTATCATTGAGCTGAGATTGAGTGTAAGAGATGAGAGTTTTGAGAGAGATAGAGGGAAAAAATGAGCAAAAGAAAAATTAACCTGTTTATAGTACTGTTGAGCTTATTCGCAGTTTCAGCATATGCAGGAATAATTTATAATGGAAATGAATATACTGAGAAAGATATGCCTTTTTCTCAAGATGGCAGCGGAATGCAATATTTTGTTGTTTCCGGTTCTATTGACAATGTGAATTCCTGGAATATGAAATCCCTAACCATCAATGATGTCAGTTATACGAATACTTGGTCAAGTACGATGCCGGCTGCAGTTGATGGAAATAAATATTTTATTATATACAATCCCAAAAACAAATTCGCGCATTTTGAGATTAATGGGACTAATGACTGGGGAACCGGATCAACTACCATAGATACGATAAATATTCAGCTCCCTTATGAACATAACGGCGCTGATGAAGTGTGTTTTTACACTTCGGGAATAATCAATAATGTAAGTTCTTACGGGCTTGATAATATGACTATCAATGGTACGGATTATACCAACATATCGTCCGAAACTATGCCGGACAGAATGAACGGTGGTTACTATCTCTATTACAATACCACTCAATCATGGGCACATCTGGGAGTTGATGGAAGAAATGTTGAAAAACCTGATACCACCAATATTACCTTGCCGTATTCTTATAATGGTATAGGCAATCATTACTTTGTTACCACAAATCTAATTTCTTTAATAAATTCTTCCGGTTTGGATAGTTTGTTTATAAACAATGTCAATTACACCAATGTGTGGTCAACCAATATACCGGACAGAATTGATGGGAAATATTATATCCATTATGTTTCGAACTCAGCTTATGCGCATTTAGAATTGGAAGGTGACAGCACCATAGTTTCAGCTGATCCCGATACTGTAGAAATAACGCTTCCTTACTCTTTTGATGGTAATGGTTATTATTGTTTCGTGACCACGTACGGTATTGAAAGTATCAGTTCTTGGAATGCGAGTAGTGTCAGTGTTAATGGAACAGATGTAACAAATCAATATACCACGACTATTCCAAAATCCATAGACGGTAAATATTACATTAATTATGAAGCAAACGTAGAAAATGGCCATATTGATATGAGGGGCACCCAATATCCCGATATAGTAACATATAATGGTCAGGATTATAATAAAGTCATGATACCTTTTACGGCATCAGGTAATACGGCTCAATATGTTTACGTCTATGGTTCGGTTGATAATTTCTATTCAAGTGGTGTCTCTTTACTCGAGATCAATGGTGTAAATTATACAAACCAAAGTTCTTCAACCATGCCTAGTTCTGTTGACGGAAAATATTTAATTAAATACATTCCCAAGAATAGAAATTCATATTTTGAAATAAATGGTACTGGCGTTGAGCCGGTATATATTCTGAATATCAAGATATTCCTTGAAAGCACACTTTTAAGTGGTACCCAGAATTAAAATATTATATAAATAAATCTCTCTCTCTCATCACAGGAGCCTGTCGCACGACGGGCTTTTGTATTTTAGGATGTAAAACGCCTGCCGGCCGAAGGCCTGCTACGCCGCCGTGCCGCCCATAGCTCTTGGGCGAAGGATGGAAGTATTCCGGCTACGAAGGCTGTACCTCGGCGCAGGCTGGTGAGAGGTGAAGACCTTCCGGCTGGTGTCCGAACGGTAAGAGGATCTGCCGGATGGTCGAAAGAAGGCTAATAAATGATGGATGACTATTAAAAGATAAGCGTAAATGTAGGGGCGACTCTGGAGTCGCCCGATGAGCAGGGCGGGTTGAGACCCGCCCGTACATGGGTCTCGGAATATTAATCGTTGAGAACCCAGCATCTTTATCCTTTGCATGTCATTCCGGCCCCCGAAGCATCGGGGCGCAGGGCAGGCCAGTTACCAGTCATCCGTCTACGCCAAGGCTACGCCGGACAGGCCAGCTACTATTCAATTTCCCCGGCTTTTTTTAGAGCTATTCGGGTCAGAATAGGACCAATGATCTCAAAGAATAAACAGGCAGTAGTCACGGTGGTTATTACCACAGTTCCGATAACATCCCCAGTCGTTTGACCGTTTTCCAAAACTCTACCCAGTCCACTGAATTCATGTTTTACGATCAATGATAAACCAATAGCCACACCTGCTTGGGATAGAATTCCGAGTCCGATCCAATTCTTGATTTTTTTATCAACATGTCCCAATAGTCCGCCTAATTGTGAACCAAAGATCAGTCCAGCAGAACGTGCAAGGATGTAAACCACTCCGAGAAGTCCTAGAGAGGGAAGAGCATTAATATGTAAATTGGATCCCGCAAGCGTAAAGAACAGGATAAACAACAGTGGCATAAAAGATGGTAAGCGATCGTGAATTTTTTGTATCAAATCGTAAGATTGCGTATTTACTACAACCATACCGATAATCATATTAGTTAAGATGAGGGATAAATGGAACTGCGTACTCAAGCCAATAGCAACAAAGGTAGTACCAATCAATAAGATGGATACATCCCCGGCATTTTTTAAACGCTTTGCCAATAAGGAAAACAAGAAGGCCAGAACGCCACCAATAGCGATACTTAAAAGGACTTCCTTAAGCGGGGGCCACATCATACTAATAAGCCCTGTGCTTGCTATTCCTGCTTGCTGATTTAGTAGACTTTTTGCAATTGCGGCAGTAAATCCAAAAATAATGATTCCGAGTCCATCGTCAAAGCCAACAACTGCGTATAGCGCCTTTGTAAGCGATCCTTTTGCTTTGTACTCCTGTATTACCGCAACGGTGCCAGCGGGAGCGCTTGCCGGCGCTATACCCCCAAAAATGAGGGATAGAGGTAGATCCTTTGTGAAAAGATATACAAAACCGGTTACCAAAATAAAGGCCCCAAATGATTCAACGAAAATAATACTGACAATACCAGAGCCGAGTTTTTTTAATGAGGAAAATTTGAGTTCAAGACCGATACTCAAAGCGACAAAGCCTAAGGCGATCTCAGTAATGAAACTAAGTTGTTCCTGCCGGGCTTCACCCAGTATATTAAATAGGGATGGACCGAGCAAAACACCCAGTAACATAAAACCGATCAGAGAGGGTAATTTGATGATTTTTACCGTTTTACCAAGATAAAATGCTGCGACGATAATACAACCGATGATCAGCAGTTGTGGTAAATTGTGAATTGAATTAAAAAATGTATTCATGAATGTATGTTCCTATATGTCTATGCCACCGTTATAATAACTTAAAGGATGCGTTGTGATCAATACTTTTGACTTGCAGTCCAATTCAGTACAAATCGTATTGATCTTGCGAATGCTGTCATTGATATACACCGTATTTACAACGGCAACAATGAGTCGATGAAATCCTTTGCGTTCCTCATTCATAAAAAGGGAAAAAAGTGGTAGGGCATATAGAAACTTACTGGCATTATTGCCCTCAAGGATAGATATATGACAATCTTCTACTTCTGTATAGATCTCCAGGATCTTTTCAAAGGCTTTAGCGTCCTGAATATGAACCGTCATCTGCGCATATTCCTGAGGAAATTCCTCATCAACATCCCAACCTCCCAGATCACAAAAGGTATCAAAAAATGATTTTACACTATTTTGTTTAAGTAGTGTATCAATATTGGAAGGAATGCGCAGAACTTTTGATATCTCCGAGAGAATACGAATATGTTCATTACGCTGTTTTGTTGGGGCAATGATATACATAAAGATCTTAACCGCTTGGCCGTCCAGAGACTTAAAATCAACACCGTTTTTGGATGTTATTGCACCGATAACAAATGAATCAATATTATCCAGAGTACAATGAGGAATGGCGATACTATCACCAAATCCGGTAGACCCAATAGCTTCACGTTCACGTAATTTTTTATATAGATATTCAGGGTCAATATTTTTAAGTGTTTCGCTTGCTATTGCATCTTTTGCAATCTCATTCAGGAGATCTGCCTTTGATACGGCCTCACTTTGTAATGCCTTCGCATTGAGATTAAAATACGGTCTCAACTTCATAATTTCCTCACTTTATTTAATAAAGAAGTTCAATACTTCTTTTTTGTTCTTGCATTTCAAAAGCTTTTCAATAGCTTCTTCAGAGTATAGTTTTTTACCGATCTCCGAGAGTAATTGAATATGGGGTTCCGCCGTATGTTTACGGGATGCTACCAAAATAAAAACCTTTGAGGGTTTACCATCCATGGATTGAAAATCAACGCCCTCAGGTTTTAAGCCGATAGCCATGGTCATGTGTTTGACCGCATCTGTTTTTCCATGAGGCAGTGCTATCCCGTTCTGCATTCCGGTACTCATGGTCTTTTCGCGTTCCATAATGGCATTCAGCGCTTCATTTCTATCGATAAGAAGATTGTTTTCGTTTAATATATCAACTAAGCTGGCAATAATACTCTCTTTATCATTAGCTTCAAGATGCATTATAATGCAGTCCAGATGAAGTATCTTATCTAAAGGTAAACGCATTTTCCCATTCTTGGATACCGGGCCTTTTTCAGATTGAAGTTCTTGTTTTAATTCTACCGGTTTGGCAACTGCTTTCAGTTCTTCGATCGCTTTATGAAGATCCAGCAAGGTCTCATACATAATGTTCTTTACATAAGAAATATCATCCGGTTTTGTTGAAAAGGAAATATTCTTCTTTGAAAAACTAAAAGAGAAAAATGTATCTTGCTGCCTTACATGATATATATGTTTTTCGCCCTCTATCAGGTTGATATAAAATCCTTCTTCGCGGAAATAGCGAACTAATTTAGTTGCAACAAGATCGGTGATCTCTTCTGATGGGAAAGGATAATCTGTTTGAATATGTTCATCTAGGAGCAATCCCTTTTTTACACCTGATTTTTTATTCTTAAGCATATGGTCCAGCTGGACAGGCGCAAGAAGGGAGGTTATAAATATCATTAAAATAGCGACACCGGCCAGTTCACCTGTCAAAATGCCATAGGAAAGGCCAATACCTATAATGATCAGAGCAACTTCACCTCGAGGGACCATGCCAACACCTATTCGCATGGCTCCCGTATTATTGAATTTAAAGAATCGGGCAGGAAGACCGCTACCCACGATCTTGGCGAGATAGGCGGTCACGGTATAGACCAATCCGAAAATAATAATAGACTTGTTATTAAATACCCTGAAATCCACGAACATACCTGAAATACAGAAAAAGATCGGAACAAAGAACTCCGTGATATTGTGCAAACTTTCCTGTATGACGTATGAAATATCCGTTTTGGACAATGATAGGCCCATAACATAAGCCCCAATGATCATAGCAAGACCGGCTGATTCAAAAATACCAGCCAAGAGCAGTGCCAATCCAAAAGCCATGATACCAACAGAACTTTGGTGTTTAAAGGTTTTTAGATATTTACTGATGAATTTGGCAAAAGTTAATCCCAAAGCCGTAAATACAAGCCATACAGCAAGTGCTTTGATCGAAATTCTACCTACATTTCCCCAATCAAGCGTTCTGTTCCCGCTTGAAGCCAATCCAACCACAATAGCCAGCATAATAATGCCCAGAACATCATCAATGACAGCCGAGCCAAGGATGGTGACACCCTCGGGAGAGTTTATCTTTCTACGGGTAGATAATATTCTGGCAGTGATCCCTACGGAAGTGGCTGTACTGATCACCCCAAGAAAAAGAGCTTGCGGATCCATGAATGGAATATCCATGAACATAGATGCAACACCTGTTCCCAAAGCAAAGGATACGATAACGCCCAAACCACCTATTACCAGACTTGGAAATGAAAATCGCAGGAAAAGATTGATATCGGTTTCAAGTCCGACCATAAACAGTAATAGAATGGATGCGATCATTGCAAAACCGTATAACTCCGGCGATACCGGCAAGGAAGCCCCCGGATTTAGATGCAGGAACTCTCCAAAAAGACCATGTGGAAAACCCGGAAGGACAATTCCACCCAATAAATAGGGCCCAATAATAATACCCGCGAAGAGTTCACCTATCACTTCAGGTAAATTGAGGCGTTTAAATAATTTTCCGGTATACTTTGCGGCAAAAATAATGACACTGAGCTGAAAGACCAGAAGCATCATCTTGTGGATTATGTTGTTTCCATCAGTTGTTGCCAGGATCATTCCCGGAATGAATAGAAACAGTAAGAAAAACAGGGGTTTTTTTATAAAATGCTTCATTGGGCTATTTAACCTCTTTTTGTAAAACGACGATCTCAATAACCTGATGCAGGATATAAAAACCGATAAATGAGAAGATAAAGGGGAGGGGTTCAACGGCCTTAGTGATGATGGGCAGAAAAACAAAAAGTGCCATGCCGATAAAACGAATAATGGTCCATTTTTTAATGTTATCCATTATTTGTTTATAAGTCCTACTGCCTTGTTTACGTTTTGTAACAATATAAGCAATGACTGCATTTGTTAGACTAATACCGGCTGGAAGAATATTTTCCACTAAGTGTTCAGCATTATCTAAGTTTATTATTAATAAAAGTATAAGTGCGGTTGATAGTAAGATAAGGATATAGAAGCGCAATTTTACCCAGAGCGGGTTTGGAGTTTTATTTCTTTCTTTTTCGAAACCCTTCATTGCAATTACCTCACCGCGATGAAAATAACATTAAAAAGGTAAAAGTCAAAAGTATAAAGGCAAAAGTTAAATCAATTGACAATTGACCCCGCTTCGTCATCCCGAAACATCGGGACGCAGGGCAGGCAAAGGACAGTTGACAATTCAGCCAATTGATAATTGACAAAGGACAGATGACAATTTAGCCAATTGATAATTGACAAAGGACAGTTGACAATTCAGCCAATTGATAATTGACAAAGGACAGTTGACAATTTAGCCAATTGATAATTACTGAAGATTCAATTATTTTTAACATAAATATCAATTGTAAACTGATATTTAAATTGTCATTTGTCAATTTTCAACTGTCAATTGGAGGAAAGATGGGGACGAA
>JAUVKP010000216.1 GCA_030596185.1 Fidelibacterota bacterium
CGAACGCTCACAGCATAAAAATAAAGAAAAAGCACTGAAGATCCTTTACAGTCGTTTATTGCAACACAGTATTGATGAACAAAATGCCAAGGTTGCCGCAGAACGGCGTTCACAGGTTTCGACCGGTGACCGTTCAGCCAAAATCCGTACTTATAATTATCCCCAAATGCGAATCACCGATCATCGTATAAATTTTACAACTCACCAGTTACAGGCTGTTATGGATGGCGATCTTTTTGAACTCATCGAACAGTTGAAACTGGCTGATAATGTCGAAAAATTAAAGAATATCTAAAGCCATGGCCGGATCCAAAACATGGACCGTTATGAGCATCATGAACTGGTCCGCGAATTACCTTGAAGAAAAAGGCATAGACGAAAGTAAAACTATCGTCGAATGGCTTTTATGTGAAACACTTTCCTGTTCACGCATGGATCTCTATTTAAAATTTGACCGATCAATGAGTGAAGCCGAATTGGCTGTATTCCGTCCAATGTTATTGAAATGCGCCGCAAATCAACCGGTACAACAAGTCGTGGGCAATTGCGAGTTCTATGGCCTAAAACTTACTGTGAATGAGCATGTACTGATCCCACGTCCCGAAACGGAACGACTGGTAGAAGAAACTATTAAATTAGCTCCCTCCCTTTTGGAGAAGATCAAGCCCAAAGAGATCGTCCGCAAGGAAAAATCCGATGATGGTGAAGAGGTTAAAGAGACCAACATCACCTTACCCCAGGAATTGAATATTCTTGATATCGGATCGGGCTCCGGCTGTATTGCCATTGCCCTGGCTATGCACATTCCACAGGCAAAGATCACCGCTATTGAAAAATCCGAAGACGCTGTAAAAGTCCTGAAACGGAACATCAATTTTTATAATCTTGAAAACCGCATCAACATCATTCATGGCGATATCCGGGAATACCGGCCCGAAACACCCTTTCATATGATCGTCAGTAATCCACCTTATATTGCAGATAGTGAAATGAATTCATTGGACAAGAACGTATCATATTACGAACCGCATCAGGCATTATCCGATAAAGATGACGGTCTAACTTTTTATCGCTTTTTCGCCAAGAATTTTTCAAATTTGATGACGAATAATGGAGTCGCTTTACTTGAATATGGCGGCAATGAACAAACGTTTGAAATGAAAAATATTTTTTCAATATATGAACAAACCGTGGTCAAAGATTATCAGAAAGATGATCGGGTGTTCATTGTAAAAGCAAAAGAGGAGGCATAAATGCAAGAACTCCTGAATCCTTTTAATCATGAATACTGGATGAAAAAAGCCTTCGCCGAAGCTGAAAAAGCTTTAAAAATGGATGAAGTTCCAGTCGGCGCGATCATTGTGAAAGATAATATAATTATTGCCAAAGCCCACAATCAGGTTGAGACCCTCAAAGATCCCACCGCGCACGCGGAAATGATCGCCATTACATCTGCCTGTGATACTCTCGGTGAAAAACGACTTGAAGGCTGTACCATCTATGTAACCCTGGAACCCTGTCCCATGTGCGCAGGCGCTCTGGTTCATGCCCGTTTAGATACTTGTGTTTATGCAACTGCCGATCCCAAAGCCGGTGCTTGCGATTCGCTCTATCATCTTTGTGAAGACCCAAGATTGAATCACAGAGTGAAAGTTATTTCGGGGGTGTATGAAGAGAAATGCTCGTTGATCCTAAAACATTTTTTTGAATTAAAAAGATAATCTCGCCAAGCAAAGCGAGGCGATAGATGGAAATGATAATTTGTAGAGACAAGGCATTGCCTTGCCTCTCCCAATTTGCGTTGTATTTTTTTTTATTAATTCGTATTATTTACATCAAATAAATACCCATGAGGAAAAAAATGAAAAAAATATTATTTATAGGATTTATCATTATGACACTAACAGGATGTACCAATTTTTACGATATCATCATCACGGGTGGAACGGTGATGGATGGTTCCGGTGAAGCAGGTAAAAAAGCGGATGTCGGGATCATTGCTGACAAAATCGTCGCTGTGGGTGATCTTTCAGGCAAGGAAGCAAATATTAAGATCGATGCTAGCGGTAAAGTTGTTTCTCCCGGTTTTATTGATGCTCACTCTCATACCGACACCAAATTGCTCATTAATCCCCGCGGTGAATCAAAAGTCCGCCAGGGCGTAACCACCGAAGTCACAGGCAACTGCGGTTACTCCCCTTTCCCTCAGAAAAAAGATGACAGCAGCATGTGGGCTTCCAAAAATGCTTATACGGATTATAAAACTTACTGTGATATCCTGGAAGCCGGCGGCATGGGTATTAATCAGGCCTGTTTGGTCGGTCACGGTAATATCCGCCGCTATGTAATGGGCAATATTGATGCCGAAGCGACACCAGAACAATTAGCACAAATGAAAACATTACTAGAAATACAGATCAAGCAAGGCGCCTGGGGCATGAGTACCGGACTTGAATATGCACCCGGTTCCTTTGCCACGACTGAGGAATTAATTGAATTATCAACAATATTAAAAAAACATAATGCCATTTATGCCACACATATGCGCAATGAAGATAAAACTCTGGTCGAAGCGGTAGATGAAGCAATCCGTATCGGACGGGAAAGCGGCGCGCAGGTTCAGATATCTCATTTTAAAGCCTGCAACCAACCTTACTGGCCGTTGATCCACGTAGCTATTGACCATATTAAAGCCGCACGGGAAGAAGGCTTGGTAGTTTTTGCCGACCGCTATCCATATAATGCTTACAATACCGGTTTAGCTGTCTTTTTACCCACCTGGGCGCGTGCCGGGAATGATGCAGATGTCACGGCCCGCTTGAAAGATCCCAAGAACGAGGATGAATTCCGCGCTTATGTCGAAAGTAAATTCAAGAACATTGGCGGAGAAGATAAATTTCTGATCTCCGGATGTAAGAATCCGCAATGGGCAGATAAAACCGTTGCCGAGGGTATGAAAGAAACCGGTTTGAGCGGTTGGAAATATGTCAAGATGGTCTTGCTGGAAGACATACATGCCGACATGATAGGCTTTGCTATGGATGAAGACAATCTGAAAAAAGTGCTTAGACAAGATTTCGTTATGGTTTGTTCCGATGCCTCCGCTTACGCTCCTTACGGCAAACTCGGTGAAGGTAAACAGCATCCCCGGGCCTACGGCTCCGCTGCACGCGTTCTGGGCAAATACTGCCGGG
>JAUVKP010000125.1 GCA_030596185.1 Fidelibacterota bacterium
CGGCGATGCTGCATTTCATCAACGAGAAAAATGTGGTTTTTATAGCGGAAAGAATCATGCTTCCGGGGAATACGGCCCAGATGATCCATGACGAAACCACCTAAAGTATCATAAACCCGCTCTTCGGAGAATGTGATATCAAGATTTTCTTCCAGGTCATCCAAATTAATACTGGCATTAACGGCGCATTCATTTGGGGTCAACCATTTTATATATGGAGCCTGTACTTCATTCTCATCCTGGATATCCCCGACTATCTCTTCTATAGCATCTTCTAAGGTAACCAACCCACTCGTGCCACCATATTCATCAACCACAACTGCAATCTTAGTTTTCTTTTCCTGGAAAACCCGAATAGCCTGTGATACGGAACATTTCTCGGGAAGAAAAAGCGGTGGGTGGATCAGATTTTCTATCTCTGTTTTTTTCTTTCCATCAAGGTAGGGCAAAATATCTTTTTCAAAAATAAAACCGAGAATATTATCCAGATCATTTTTAAAGACCGGGAATCTTGCGAAAGGCTGATTGGCAACAAAATAGAAAATATCATCAATATTGCGCTTAGCATCCACAGCGATCATATCCGGACGAGGGATCATGATCTCTCTTACGCAGGTATCGGTAGATTCAAGCAACGAAGTGATCATTTCAATTTCTTTTTCTTCAAATTCCCCCCGTTCTTCACCGATCTGCACCAAGATTTTGATGTCTTCTTCATTGTCTATCAGGGTATCCTTCCCCATTTTCAGAGACTTCTCGGTAATCCGCCCGATAAAATATAAAATAATGGTTAATGGAAAGAAGAGTGTATAACAAATACCAATAAACCAGCCCATACCCAAACTAAGCTTTTGGCTATTGCGAAGAGCAATGGTCTTGGGGATAATCTCGCCAAAGATCAGCACCATCAAAGTAACCACAGCAACCTCAAGAAACGCTGTCAGCAAATGAGACCAGGCATGTTGTTCAGACAATTCATAGGTCAAAAGAGCAGATAAGGTAGTTAGGGCAATATTAACAACGGTATTACCAATAAGAATAGTGATAAGTAATTTCTGAGGTTTATCAAGAAGTTTTAGCGTTCTCTTTGCTGCTATTCCTTTCAGCATACGCAAACTTTCTTTGCGAGTACCAAACAAAGCGGTCTCCGAACCGGAAAACACTCCGGAAAAGATCAATAGCAAAACAAAAAACAGGATATTTAAACCGATGGACATATTATTTATCAAAATATTGTGTTAGGAAACGATCTTCAAGAGCGGTCATTTCTTCTCGTTCTTCTTGCGTGATATCATCATAACCGCAGAGATGGCAAGTACCATGAATAAAAATACGTGCAAATTCGCGGGTCACAGACTGTTTAAATTTCTCAGCATTCTGACGGATGCGTTCAGGACTAATATACAGCTCCCCTTCCAATACAGGTTTTTCATCTATGGTAAAAGAAATAATATCAGTATAGACATCCTGCTGAAAATATTCTTTTTTCATTTCACGCAGAGCTTCGTCTTCAAGAGAAATGATATTAATTTTAAATTCAGGTTTTCCCAAATCGTTCATTACTTTGGAAATGAGCTCTCTCGCCTCTTCTTCATCAAGTGGTATCTCTATAGAACTTTCACGAAAAAATTCTACAACTTGTGTCATGCTTTCTCTTCTTTCGTTTCTACAACGCCCTCGTTTTTTTCTTCATCCTTCTTATCGTCCGGATAAGGGACACGTTCATGATAAAGCCCAACGAGCAGAGGATAAATGGCTGAAGATATTTTTGTAAGATCAGCAAATTTCAAAGGACTTTCATCAAGCTGGCCACTGTTCAATCGTTTGCTGATAACTTCCTTGATCTTTGCTTCAATATTACGCGGGGTCGCCTTAGGCAACGACCGGACTGCAGCTTCGGCAGCTTCCACGATCATAAGTAAAGCAGTTTCTTTTGTCTTTGGTTTGGGACCCGGGTAACGAAATTCATTTTCTTGGGTACCTTCTTCGCCTGACTCCTTAAGTGCTTTTTGATAGAAATAATCAACCGTCATGGCACCATGATGAGTCGCAATAAAATCTTTGATCACATCGGGAAGTTTTTCCTGATCCGCCAGTTCAAGTCCGTTGCGCACATGCGAAATAATAACCTTAGCTGCCATATGTGGTTTCAGTTGGTCAAGTTTGTTCTCGCCGCCCTGTTGGTTTTCGACAAAATAGTCGGCTTTGGATAATTTTCCAATATCATGATAATAGGCACCAACTCGGGCAAGCAGACTATTGGCTCCAATCTTTTCCGCGGCAGCTTCAAGTAGATTTCCAACCACGACAGAATGATTGAAAGTTCCGGGTGCTTCAAGGGATAAACGTTTCAACAGGGGGCGATTCATGTCTGAAAGTTCCAAAAGAGACAGGCTGGTGGTTACACCGAAAATTCGTTCTATGATCATCATTAAACCATTTGTGACAAGCACAGATACAATTGCATTCCCAAAAGCCAGCCCCATTGTAATCAAAGTTTCTTGAATAGGATTCAAAGAGGCAATACCCATAGCTGCGGTCGTCACAGAATATCCAATCAAAATATACAATAGCGGACGCAGAACATTTTCTCTTGTACGGCTACGCCTTAAAGCAATAATGGCCATCACGGCCGGAAAAGCATGCATTAAGATAAAACGGAAGGATCCGCCCATAATATATGATAGTACGAGAAGCACAATAGCTGAACCCATAAGTGCGACGCGCTCATCAAAAAAGATCATCAGGAGCATAGCTGTAATGGTAATTGGGACTAGGATCATTTGCGCGGGTGCCAGCAATGCGATCGTGGAACCCAGGCCAAGAGCGATCACGAGACATATGATCAATAACAGAAAGCGATTCACATCATTGAAAAGTCTTTTATCATACATAATCAGGAAAAGCACAAACATCATAAAAAGCATACTCATGATTAAAATGTCACCAAGGATCTTTAGAACAGCATTCATACCCTGGAGATTTGCACTCCGTTTTTCTTCAGCATAATTTAAGGAAAATAATTTTTGGTAGATTTCCTGAGTAATAAGCGTATTGGCGCCTACGATTTTTTCATCCTTAAAAACTTTTCCAACAACAAGAGGAATACGTCCGATCACATCTTCCTGTCGGGTCATGGTGCGTTCTTTGTCGTAGATCATGTTGGGTTTCACAAGAAGATGAGCAATACGTGATATCAGTATTTTTTGTGAATAAATTTCATATTCTTTTGCAAGATTTTCAATCAGTTGTTCAGTGGCAGAAGTACGGTCAAACATATTCTTGACCGTTGCAGGTATCTCCACTCCCTGTTTACGTACCGAAATCTGTGTGGACATAATGGAGTCTAGTGGAATATCTGTAATACCACTTTCAAAAAGAGTGGACAGATGTGTAATATAATTCATGCGCAAAGTATCCAGAGGAACACGCTTAGCATCTGTTGGGATATATATCTCTGTGTAAGGAGATTCTCCAACATGAATACCGTACTGTTCTTCAAATGCACCTACAATTGCAAGATATGCGTTGCTATCCGTGCGCACAGTCTCGTTTAATTTTGAAAAATCATCGGTACTGTAACGTTGAAGATTTCTGATCTGTATTGAATATTGATATTTATTATATCGTTGTTCCAGTGTTTTCGACATCTGAAAAAACAATTCAGTACGATCGATCTGTTCACCAACAATCTGATTATCTTCGGTAAAAACAAAAGGGACTTTTTTTATAGCCTCACTCTGGTCGCGCAAAATAGCCGATTGCTGTTTTAATATGTCAAAATCATAGGGTGCAATAATATCCATGCGTGTAATATCGCCTACCTGATAATTATATTGGTATGTCTGTTTTTTTGGCGCCATTAAGGCCGAGAGTAAGACAAGCAGGATCAGAACACTTATCGTCCAAAAAGAGACCTTAGCCCTTTTTTTATTTTCTTTATTTTTATTTAACATTATTACCTCGATGTGTCATTACAGAAAAATAAGACAGTTTCTTGATGCAACCAATGAAAAACATGAAATGTAAAATAACATATCACTTGCGGATTTATCTCTTGCCTCTTGTTTCTTGGCTCTTGGTTATTGCCTCTTGTCTTTTCCGTCTACGGACGGCTTGATATCTTTGATGACAAGTTGAATACGTTTAACCCCATTCCACTCATTTATCGTTGGGACAAATACCATATCCACCCGTTGAGAGGAATCCATGATCAGCTCAAACTGCTCCAGCATATTCCATCCAATACAATTTATTGAGCCGTTTTTGCTTTTTATAGTAAATTTAAGGTGCTTATCCTTCAATAGTGTTGTATTGAATACACTAATATTCTTGATACTGAATTTAGGTCGCATATTCTCTGGACCGAAAGGTTCCATATCGTGTAAGAATTTCATAAGCCGGTCATTAACATCCTGAGTATCTATATTTGCATCCACATAGATCGCAGGTTCTAGCATTTCATCGCTAACATGTTCATTGGCATAAGCAATAAATTGTTCTTCAAAA
>JAUVKP010000284.1 GCA_030596185.1 Fidelibacterota bacterium
ATAGCGGCGCTGCAATCGATGGAGTTTATGATCTTCATCGATCTCAAATAAAGAGACACCACTGTAGCTGGCGGCTATAATGCGATTCCCAACAAATAGCGGTGTGGAAATACTTTGTCCAATCCAACGACTTGCAAATAATATAGGTTTGGGATAGCGATGCTTTAAATTTGGCCCCCAAACCTCAACAGTATCAACTTGATCATGCTTGACCAAATATAGGTATCCATCAATAGCAGAAATTCCGGCTAAATGTGGCATATCTTCAGATTTAGTCAAATCATTGACCGTAGCCGTCCCGATCACGCCGCCATCCCAGCTTGCGTTCTTACTTGTGTCATTATTGGTGGGAAAATACCAAAGTACACAGGAGCTGTCTGCTGGCTTTGATGGATCAAGTTTGAACACGCCGCCCCGGCCATCGATATATTGTTTTTCTACACTAACTAAAAGACAGTTATCGTAGGTGACGGTCGCACTGCCATCCATGTCAGCACCAATATAAAAATCCCAATCAATTTTTCTTGATATTAAATTATACCCATACACATGCCCGGCTCCCGAAACGATATATATATGATCACCCAATTTTGAGGGTGATGACTCGGTTATCAGATTTTGACCGTGAGTATTTTTATCGTCCCTGTGAAATAAGGGATGTTTTTCGAGTGTCTGAGGGCGAAGATATTGTTTATAAGACTCAGCCTCTGTAGGCTCAGGATCAAAGACAACAAAATACCCGTTCTCAAGTCCAAGATAAAGGGTATCATTGATGATCAAAGGAGTACCATCCACATCTACAGAGTAGGAAGCACCGCGTTGTAAATGATAACGCCAGATTTCCTCACCGCTTTCATACGAAACAGCTCGTAAAGGATGTAAGTTGGATGACCACGTACTGTATTTCGGCCCTCGTCGACTGCCTTGAATGATCAACAGCTGACCCGCATGAGATTCCCACAAAGTTCCCGTCCCTTTTATTGCATCGGGGAATTCATATTCCCAAACGATCTCTCCATTGGATGCATCAATTTTCTTTAAATGATGGTCTAAAGAGCCTTGGATCAGATAGTGCTTTTCATTCTCTTGTATCATTAAAGGTTGACCGGTCCAACCGCTACCCTTCCAATATCGCTCTTTATCACCGATCTTGGTGAGTCCCTCCCCCAGCTCGGTTTTCCAGATAATATCTAATTTTCCCGGAGCTTCTGTTCCGTAATAATTACGTTTTTCATTTCCAAGATATGTGGGATTGATCAGAGTATAGCTTGTTTGTGCAAAAACAAAGCTAAATAGAAAAACTAACAGGCTAATATGACGAAAGCATTTCATGGTCAATAGAGTAATTTGCTTAGAATAGCTGCTGCAGCTACAGCGGCATTCAGCGATTCTGCTCCGCCCAAGGCAGGCAGGGTCAAGTCCTTGTGAGGAAATTTATTAAAATCGGGATCTATACCACGAGCTTCATTGCCAATGGTCAGTAAAAATGGACTGAATTCTTTCATGTTCATATCCTGAATGTGAATATCGCTATGTGCTTTACTTAATAGTAAAGTACGGTCAACAGCAAGTGACTCCGGAAGCTCATCAACATAAATAAAAGGCATGTAAAAAAAAGAGCCCATACTCGAACGAATTACTTTGGGATTATGGACATCAACCGTTCCTTTCATCAGGACAAGACCACCCAGTCCGAACCAATGAGCAATGCGAAATAAAGTCCCTACATTTCCAGGATCTTGCAGCTGATCCAAAACGAGCAAATTACCTTTAAGATCTTCAATTTGATATTCACGCTGTTTAGCAATAGCCACGATCCCCTGAGGATTTACTTCTGTAGAGATCTGTTTTAATTCGGAACCATTTACTTCATAACAGACACATTGATCTTTTTCCTGTATACTTATGAGCATTTCGCTCACACCCGGTTTTTGAAGTAGAAAGGGATTATAATAGACTTCTTCGATAACATAATTGCTTTTGACCGCTTCTTCAAGAGGTAGAAGACCTTCGATCAAAATGGCCGATTCAATATTTCGGTATTTTTTCTTCTGTAATGAAACTGCGCGTTTCATTATTTTTCTTGTGAGTTCTGATGTCTTGATCGTTTCCATAGTAGAATATATGAAATACACTGCCATGAAGCATGAATAATTTAAGTTTTAAAGGAAAAGTATGGTAGTGAAGAAAATTTATTGTAAAATACTGGTATATTTTCTTATGGAGTGATCTTGATGTTCCATTTATCTACAAAACGATTAGCTTTGCGTCCCCTGGTTTTACAGGATGCAGGTGATTTTTTTACCTATCGTTCAAATAAAGGAGCTAATCAATTCCAAGGATGGATCCCTGAAAAACTGCAAGATGCAAAAGACTTTATCCAATACCGCACTAATCCCACACTCAATATCCCAGATACTTGGACTCAGCTGGCTGTTGTTCATCGCAATACTCAAGATATGATCGGTGATATCGGAATTTACTTTAGACCTGATAAACACCATGAAGTTAAACTGGGTTATACTTTATCGGCTGGCCAACAGGGA
>JAUVKP010000063.1 GCA_030596185.1 Fidelibacterota bacterium
GTAGCACGTCCGGTTCGCAAACTATTGAATTCATGGTCTAAATGAGCAAGAGATTTACTCATAAGTTCTTCACAATAAGAATATACTTCGTTCTGCATGGCCAAACTCCTTATTTTATTCTGTGATCAGGGTTCCGACAGCTTGTCCGGAAACAACTCGGAGCAATTCTCCGGCTTTAGTAAAATTAAATACTTTAATTGGCATCATATTATCACGACAAAGTGCCATGGCACTCATATCCATAATGCGTAATTTTTTATCAATGGCTTCATCGTAGGAAACGGTTTCATATCGTATTGCGGAAGGATCTTCAACGGGATCGGCGGTATAAACGCCATCCACTTTAGTCCCTTTAAGCAAGATATCCGCATCGATCTCCGAAGCACGTAATGCGGCGGCTGAATCGGTGGTAAAATAGGGATTCCCTGTGCCACCTGCAAAGATAACAATAACTCTCTGTTCAAGAAGTTCAAGTGCTTTCAGACGATCGAAGGCTAAGGTCAGTCCTGTAATATTATGAGGGACCATTACCACACTTTTCATTCCGGCTTTTTCAAAGGTGTCTCTCAAAGCCAGTGCATTGATCACGGTTGCAAGCATACCCATGTGATCACCGCTTACCCGATCGATACTGGTGATATTTTTCGCGCCACGAAATATATTCCCCCCACCAATAACAACGCCGATCTGGACATTTTTATCGTGGATCTGTTTAAGTTCTTGGGAAAAATAAGAAGCGGCGTCAGGATCTATTCCGTGTCCTTTGACGCCGCCAAGTACTTCACCACTTAATTTTAGCAGGATTCTATGATAACTCATTGAGTAAGCACATCCAGCACGTTGCTCTTCATTCGTCAGAATCAGCAATAGCTGCTTCGCCGACTTTAAAGCGGGCAAAACGGGCTATGGCAATGTTTTCTCCTAACGTGCCGATAGTTTCCTTTAGGTAAGTTTCTACTGTTTTATCTGTATCTTTAAAGAATTCTTGTTCGAGTAGAACGTTTTCTTTATAGAATTTATTCAATTTGCCTGTAATAATGCGATCAGCAATATGTTCAGGTTTGCCTTCGTTGAGAACTTGTTCTTTGTATACTGATTTTTCGCGTTTAACAACTTCTGCAGATATCTCCTCGCGTTTTACAGCGATAGGAGCCATGGCAGCGATCTGCATAGCGATATCTTTTGCAAATGCTACGAATGCATCAGTAGCGGCAACAAAATCTGTTTCGCAGTTGATCTCAACCAAAACACCAAGATTATGGCCTGTTGGATGAATATAAGAATATATGATACCTTCCTTTGCAGCACGGCCGGCTTTTTTCTCAGCTTTGGCTATACCTTTTGCACGAAGTGTATCAATAGCTTTATCTATGTCGCCGTTGGTTTCTGTGAGGGCTTTTTTACAGTCCATCATTCCGGCGCCTGTTTTATCACGTAATTCTTTTACAATAGCTGCAGTGATTTGCATTTATTTTCCTCGTTACTTCTTTTCAAATCTTTTTACTATTTTAACTACTTCTTTTTTTGCAGCAGGAACATCATTTTGTTGTTTCTTACTGCCGCGTTTTGCTTCCATGATGGTATCCGCAAGTGTCTTTGTGATCAGGTGGATGGCACGAATAGAGTCATCATTAGCTGGGATAGGAATATCAACAGCTTCAGGGTCACCGTTCGTATCCAAGATACCAATAATGGGGATATCCAGTTTATGTGCTTCATGAACAGCTGTTTTTTCTTCAACGGTATCAACAACAAAGATCGCGTCAGGTAGACGGCGCATGTTCTGAATACCGCGATGCAGCAATTCAAGTTTTTCACGTTCGCGCATAAGACCGAGAACTTCTTTTTTGGTCAAGTTCTTCCAAGCGTCTTCATTTTCACTTTCGCGCTGAAGTTGTTCAAGACGACGGATCGAGCGGCGAATTGTCTGGAAATTGGTCAATGCCCCACCCAACCAACGTTCGGTGATATAATGAGCACCACAACGAATGGCTTCGTCTTCCAGGACGTTCTTAGCTTGTTTCTTTGTACCGACGAAGAGGATTTCCCCGCCGTTGCGTACAACATCGCTTAAATATTTAGAGGCTTTTTCAAGAGCCTTTAATGTCTGTTCAAGATCAATGACGTGAATACCGTTCTTTTCCATGAACACGTATTTTTTCATTTTAGGATTCCATTTGCTGGTCAAATGACCAAAATGGGCACCGGCACTGATCAGATTTTCAATGGTTACATTTTCCATATATTCGATACTCCGATAATTTGATTAACGTTTCGAGAACTGGAATGCACGGCGAGCACCGCGTAGACCGTATTTCTTACGTTCGACTTTTCGTGAATCGCGAGTTAAGAACCCGGCTGCTTTCAATTCGGGGCGAAGATCAGGATGAAGGGCGATCAATGTACGACTGATACCCAAACGAACTGCTCCGGCCTGGCCGGTCAATCCACCGCCTTTTACATTAACAAAGAAATCATACTTTCCGTCCATCTTTGTCAATTCAAGGGGTTGGCGAATAACCATTGAATAGGTCTCACGACCAAAATAATCATTCATTTCGCGTTTATTAATAATAACTTTACCACTACCCGGTCGGGCGATCACTCTAGCTACGGAGGATTTACGGCGACCGATGATAATGGTTTCATGCTTTACGTTTGCCATTTTACCTACTCCTACTTAATGATCAGGGGTTTGGGTTGTTGTGCTTCATGTTCATGGTTCGGGCCCGCATAAACTTTAAGTTTTTTCATGATCTGACGACCAAGACGATTATGGGGAACCATGCCTTTAACAGCTTTCTGGATTATCCGTTCAGGATATTTATCCATCATCTGTTTATAAGAGGTTGTCCGCGTTCCACCCGGGAAACCGGTATGGCGGAAATAGCTTTTGCTTTCAGCTTTATTTCCGGTTAAGCGAACTTTTTCCGCATTGATAATCACGACGAAATCGCCGGTATCCATGTGCGGAGTATAAATAGGTTTGTGTTTGCCGCGCAGAATCTGTGCAACTTGACTGGCAAGGCGACCCAAGACGAGGTCTTCGGCATCCACTACATACCAATCATGCTTGATGTCTGTCGGTTTGGCTGAGAAAGTGCTCAACGCTAACTCCTTTTTCTAGGTTTTCATGTTCTTTTTTGTTTATGTCTTCCGGGACTACAAAAAAGCACCAAATATATATAAAGAATAGGCGGATTTGCAATAGTTTTTTAGAGAATCGGGTGAATATTAGTGAGTTTGGGGCATTATTGCTTATGTTGAGAGGAAATAACGAGTTAATTCTTACTTTTATCTACAGAATACGGTTCACTCTCTTCATTTACCTCTTTTGAGATCGCTTTCCGAATATATTGATTAAGCGTTATACTCTGCATTGCTGCATTTTCAGCAGCTTTTTTGTGCAAATCCGGACCAATACGGACATTTAAAGACCCCTTATAAGACTTAAAAGGATCCTTTCTCATTTTCTCACAAAGATAAACATAATCTTCAACGGCTTCTTCAAATGAGATTTTAAGCTCTTTTACCGAAGAACCTTCAAAACTAATTAAATCATTTATTCCCATAATCTTACCATAAAATACTTCATCTTCCATGCTGAAGTGAGCAGACCCGATGAAGTTTTTGTATTTCAGAATATCTTTCATTATATAAATCCTTTATCTTTCAATTCCCTCTGAATTTGTTTGACCTGATATTGCTTTAGCACATTTCCAGGATGTGGTTTATGCAATCTTATGGCATGTTTTATATCAATATTAATGAAGGCCACTCTTGAACCAGAAGTTTGACCACGATTATCTTCAACATAGCCCAATGCAGAAAGTATTTTTTTCAATTCACTGTATGTTAAATCCCTTGCTCTATTTTCAATTTTCTTTAATAACTTATTTATTTTGCTCATACTTTAATATTGTACATTTTTACACAAAATGCAACTATTATTTAGTTGCATTTATAATCTCTTTTTTTTATTAATCTATTCTATTACCGTAAAATTAATAACTCCGATGGTATCGGTCTGCAGAACATCGAACTGAGGAAAAATAACCCTGCCGCGATAAGTTCCGGAACTTAGTATTACTTCCGAATCCCGCCAAAAGCTTGCCGGCGCTAGCCATGTACCAATCATGGAATCTCCGGGAGCAAAGGTACAATATATTATCGGGAGATTGAAACCCAAACCGTCCGTGGACCCGGTGACATATTGGTCACTCTGATATATTGTGAACCTTACAAAGGGACCTGTGTCGCTCATGGTAAAATCAAGAGAGTCTTCCGTCGTATTTGTCAGACAAAATTTCATGTAAAAAGATTCACCGGAGTGAAAGGTCGTTTCGAGAGTCCCATTTGTATCCGCCAGATAGAAATAGGTTTCGCCATTACAGTTCATCGGAAGGTCCGGTAAAAAACAACTTGATAACAAAATGCTTAATAGCGCAAGGAAGATTAGTGTCTTTTTCATTTTTTTTCTTCTACCAAGGAAGTAGCAAGTTACCGCAATTATACTTGTGGCCCTATTAACTCTACAATATCTTTAATAAATTTAAATGTAATCTTTTTATTATCGATCTTCTTTTTCACGGATGCGGGCAAGATCAATCGATCAAATCCCATTCTCACCGCTTCTTTTACCCGCTGTTCTACTCGCATAACAGATCGGGTTTCTCCGGTTAATCCAACCTCACCAATGACGGCCGTATTATCCGGAAGTGGAATATTCTTAACCGAAGAATAGATCGCAGCGATTACCGGTAGATCCATAGCGGGTTCTTTCAGTTTCATACCTCCCACAATATTAACGAATATATCATATTGTGAAACAGGAATATCCAATTGCCGCTCGATCACGGCAAGAAGCAGTTGTAGTCTTTTTTGATCAATTCCACTGGCGTGCCGTTGAGGAGTCCCATAAGCTGCCCGTGCTGCCAGGGCTTGGATCTCGACCAATAATGGGCGCGAACCTTCCATACCGCAGGTCACAACCGATCCGGTTGCACCTTTTTTTCGTTCGCTTAAGAACATATCCCCGGGGTTAGCGACCCCAACCAAACCTTCTTGTTTCATCTCAAAAATGCCAATCTCATGTGTAGCCCCGAAACGATTCTTGACTGAACGGAGTATCCTGAAGTAATGTTGTTTATCACCTTCGAGATATAACACCGTATCAACGATATGTTCTAATAGTTTTGGTCCGGCGATTACACCGCTTTTAGTGATATGGCCAATTAATATGATTGTAATATTGTTCTTCTTGCCTAATGTCATAAGCTCGGAAGTACATTCACGGACTTGATTGGGCGAACCCGGCAAAGAATCTAAATTAGGTGAATAAGATGTTTGGATAGAGTCGATAATGGCCACTTTCGGTTTTTCCGATTCCAGTCCGGCCAATACTTTGCTCAGTTCCACCTCATTACTTATTTTAAGATCATCATTCTCCAAGCCAAGTCGTTTGGCACGTAAAGCCAATTGTCCTACCGACTCTTCCCCGGAGAAATAACAAACCTTGATATTTTTTTCGACATATTCTTTACATAATTGTAACGCAAGGGTGGACTTTCCTACTCCGGGATCTCCTCCAAGCAGAACGATACTGCCTTCCATGAGTCCGCCACCCACCACACGATCGAATTCCCCTATACCGCTGGCGTAGCGTGAAGGTTCATCAGGATTAGATAATGAATAAAAAGGAGGGGGTGAACCTGCTACTTTAACTCGTTTAGCAGACCTTACAACTTCTTCATGAGCTTCAAGTGTATTCCACTCTCCGCAATGGGGACATTGTCCCTGCCACTTGGCGGTTAGTCCGTCACAGGCAGTGCATTTGAATTGATCTTTATGTTTAGCCATGGAGGTAATTTAGGAAGATAGGATGAGGAAAACAAAGTGTATGTTTAAATGAATTAGTCTAGGCTAAAAAAAAAATCCCATTGCCTCAATGAAAAAATTTCTGATTGAGGCAATGGAAAATAGTTTGATTGGCTCAATGGAGATAAATCCGATTGAGTCAATTAATATAGCATTTACTTCTTATCTTCAAGTATGGTAACTGCTTTACCTTTAATTCCTGCATAAAACACAATAATATCAACAGGCTCGTCACCTTCGTTCTTGCCAAAATGCCAAGTATTCACAACTTCAACGATTGGATCACCAGCTTGTAAATGTAGTGTATCTTGTTTATCTGTGATCACCGTTAATTCTCCGGAGATCATCACACCGGCATTGATCTCAGGATGTTCATGCCATGCAAGATCTGTATGGGGAGGAATAGAGATCCGTAGTATAGTAATTTCCGGTTTACCTTTTGAGTATCGCGGTAAAGTATGACCATTCCAGCTTTTTGAGGTTTTGACCAGTACATTTACTTCTGTCTTTCCTTCGGTCCCAAGAGCAAATAGAAAACTATGGCTTATGAGTATGAGAACAAATAATATTAGACTATTTTTCATTTTTAATCCCTTAAATATTAGTTAGTTGTAACTTGAGTCAAGTTTATAAAAATATTTTGTGATGTAAAACACAATTATAGACTTGAGTCAAGTTTTTAAGCCTACATCACTGATTTACTCTGTAAAAATACTTATATTTTCACAGAAAATTTGGGGGACAAATTATGAGATGTTTAAAAGAGGATTTTATGTCTGGAGCAATATTCCATATTTACAATCATGCAATTGATGATTATCAGCTCTGTT
>JAUVKP010000108.1 GCA_030596185.1 Fidelibacterota bacterium
GAAAGAAAAAATGTGTCGGGTACAAAAGAGCCCCAGGGATCAAATAAGGAATCTAAAAATTCTAAGAAAAAAGTATCGAACCGCAAGAAGATCACCGTTTCTTCATTGTTAGGTAAGCTTGACCCAATTCGTATGAATTATACAGATAACTTTAGTAAAAAAAATAACGGAATTACCGGAAGCGACACGTCCAAAATATATAAAAATGTTACATACAAATATCGCTATGGTCTTGGCGATTATTACTATTTACCAACAGGTACTTTTGAAGGTTCAATAGGTAATCCATTTTCCAATACTTTGAGTCGTTCACTAAGCGTGTCAAGTGGAATAAAGTTGACAAAATCAATTAAATTACGTTTGGATTATAAACAAAATTCATCAACAGGACGAAAATATCGCTATAAAACTTCCTCCGGCGATTATTATGACGAGCTTATTCATATTATTGCCTTTGAAGACACCTTGGAGTTAATTCCTTATGATTCATCATCAACAAGAAATTTTGTCCCCTTGGGGGAAACGGGAAAAGCAGGTTTTATCGCACCCAACTATTCTCTGTCTTGGAAAATCACCCCAAGTCAATATAAATGGCTGAATGGAAAACTAGATTTTATTAAGAGCATTAATCTTCAGCATAAGATGTCAGGAAAAGAAAGTATTCGTTATCGTCTTACCAATGATGAAATAAAATACTATCTTGGTGAAGAAACTTCGACATATACTTTGAATTTTACACCCTTAATTAAAGCCGATTTTTCCTTCAATGGCAATTTCCGAATAGGTGCCGGTTATAATAAAATGATCAAGATTGACAATCAAGGCGATGTTGAAGTTGACTATTTAAATACTAGTGTAACAAGAACTCATAAGGATAATATAACCTTCAATTTATCTTACGAGTATAATAAAGGTCTTACCATCCCCGTCCCATTTCTTAAGAAAATTCAAGTGATAAACATGAAAAATGAGATCACATTTTCTTTACAAGGAAAGTATGGATTGGATAAAAAAGTTGTTAAACTTAAGGGGAATCAGAATTTTGGAGACCCGGAGAATTTCAGGATCAATTGGGAGGTTGAGCCCCAAGTTTCATACCGGTTTAGTAAGAATATAGATGGTAGATTTTTCTTTAAATATGGTCAGAGAATTGACAAAACAAAATCTTTGGATAGTGAAAACAACACTGATGATTATAAAGATTTTGGTGTAACGGTCACTATTCGCATTAGTGGGTAAATTTATGAAACGAATAATTATCTTTTGTTCAGTTTTTATTGGCGTGCTGCTTGCCGATGTATTGCCTTTTGGTGCCTTCAGTGCATTTTCTTATTTAGAAAAACAAGTTGATTTCGGACCACGAATACCTGGAAGTCCCGGACAGATCATTTGCCGGGATTGGTTAGTTGAACAAAGCTTGGTCTATGCGGATACCGTCATTATACAACAATATAAGGCCTATCGCCCGGACAATAAGACCACAGTAGATGCCTTTAATATTATAGCACGATTTAGCCCTGAAAATTCCAAACGTGTGATGCTGAGCACACATTGGGATACGCGTCCCATTTCCGATAAAGATTTTGTATATTATAACACACCTGTTCCCGGTGCGAATGATGGAGCAAGTGGAACGGCAGTGTTACTTGAATTGATGAAGCATATTGCAAATATTACTCCCACTATCGGTGTTGATGTAATCTTTTGGGATGCAGAAGATATGGGGATTGCCGGAAATGGAAAATATTTCTGTCAAGGTTCCGACTACTATGCGGAGAATCCGCTATTACCGTTGCCTGAAAAGGGAATTCTTATTGATATGATAGGTGATAGCGATCTAAAGCTACCAATAGAGGTGAATAGTATGCGATATGCACCCGAGCTGGTCAATGAGGTTTGGGATATTGCAAAAGAACTCGGTTATGGACAGATATTTCGCAAAGAATTAGGCGAGGATATATTTGATGATCATATACCACTAAATATAAAAGCAGGTATTCCCACTATTGATATTATTGATTTTCATTATTACTACAAGGGCAAAAATATTTGGCACACTCCACGTGATCTGCCGGCCCACTGTTCCCCGCAAAGCCTCAAGAGCGTTGGCGATGTGCTGTATCTTTGGCTTTTACGTCAATAAGCATTGGTATTTAAGCCCAATAATTGTTACATTATTATAAATAGGGGAAACTATGACAAAAAGTTATCACATATGTAACAATTTAAAAATTAAGAATTTATCAATCGACTGGGATTCTTTATTCTGGAGAGACGCTCAGATTGCTGAGATTAATTTGTTTCACCCTGGCAGCAGTGATCACATGCCACAAACATTAGTAAAAATTCAATATAATGATCAGGGCATATATTTACTTTATAAAGTAAAAGATCGCTATGTGCGTTCAATTTATACCGATTATAATTCTAAAGTAAATGAAGATAGTTGTGTTGAATGGTTTATTAAACCACCTGAATCTAAAGGTTACTATAATTTTGAATTAAACGCCGGGGGTACTTTGCATGTGAATTATATTGTTGATCCGGAGCGTGATTCACGTGGCCAGCGTAAAGATATTCGCAGTATACCCGAACAGCATTCAAAGCAAATCAAGATACTAAGCAGTTTACCTCGAGTTGTTGATCCGGAAATCAAAAAAGAGATAACCTGGTTTCTAGCTCTCAATATTCCATTTTCATTTTTTGAACTTTATACACCAATTAAAAAGATAAGTAGCTCAATCTGGCAGGGCAATTTATATAAATGTGGAGATAAGACCTCTCATCCTCACTGGGCTACATGGAGCCTGGTCAACAAATTGAACTTTCATCAACCTGAATATTTTGGAGAGTTTGTTTTTATGGAAAAGAAAGTATGAGCGTATTATCATAAATATTTAATATGAGTTCTTTGTCAACAGTTAATAATGGGTGAAGGAAAATGAGCTATGAAAAAGTTTGCTACCGGAGATATGCAAGGAACAATATTATTTATTGATATTAAAAATTTCTTGGGAATAAGTGGAATATTAAGCCCTAAAGAAACGTGTCAATTCATAATGCGAGTTATTGAACCCTTGTCTGATAGTATTCAAGATCACGGTGGCTATGTATGTCAAATACAAGGTGACGCTATCATGGCCGTATTTGGTCTTGAAGAATCAGATAATGATCACGCTCATAATGCAATTAATTGTGCACTTGATATGCAAAAAATACTTGCTACTCTCAATCCGGTTAGAATTAATAATATTTGTATTCCTGTAGCAGCCCGTATCGGTATCTGTTCGGGGGATCTTTATGCTTGCTACATCCATATTGCAGGCAAGAAGGAATTTACCGTATTGGGTAAAACTGTAAACTTAGCATCACGCTACCAAAAGATAAATAAATATTATGGCACGAAAATCTTGATAGATGAATTGGTATTTGCTTATATTAAGAATGAAATTGTCACAAGGAAATTAGATAAGGTTGAAATTGAGGGTTGTGCAGAGCGCGTACAAGTCTATGAAGTATTATTCTCGCGATTGACGTGTGATACAGAAGAAGCGCTTAAAAGAGCACATTATGAAAAAGGTTTGACCTATTACCTCCAAGGTAACTGGGATGATGCGATAGAGTGCTTCTCAAGAGTGGCAGAAGATAAAGCGAGTTATCTTATGATCAAACGCTGTAAATACCGCAAAGCACTTAAGCAATTTTCTTTGACAGACGACGAAAACCACAAATAGAGGTTCACATGGAATATATAATTTTCATTTCCGGCATTGTTCTCGGGGCTGTTGCCGTTTATATTATTTTTCAATTTGTTCAAAGAAAAAATAAAAGACAATTAGAACAACAGAAAATCTTAACACAAGAAACTCAGAATAACCTGGTTCGACTTGAGACTGAAAATCGTTTATTAAAAGAAAAATCAGCCGAAACGGAGAATATGCAAAAATCGCTGAGTGAGAAATTTGAGAATCTGGCGAATAAAATATTTGATGAAAAAGATAGAAAAAACACAGACAAAATAAAATTGGTGCTGGAACCAATTGAAAAAGATATTAATCAATTTCGGAAAAAAATTGAAGAATTGCATACAGGTACAAGCGATAGAATGACGACTTTGACCGCCAAAATTGAAGAACTTCAAAAATTGAATCAAGTAATCACAGAAGAGACAAGCAATTTAACAAGAGCTTTAAAAGGCGATGTTAAGAAACAGGGAAATTGGGGGGAGTTGATCCTGGAGCGCTTATTGGAAATGTCCGGTTTGCGGAAAGGAATAGAATATGAAACACAGGCTTCTTTCACTGAGGAAGAAGGCCGTAAACAACCCGATGTAATAATTAATCTTCCCGAGAATAAACATTTGGTTATTGACTCAAAAGTTTCTTTTGTAGATTATGAAAAATTTATCAAAGCAGAAGATACTACTGAAATTCACCGGCACAGAAAAGCCTTGATCGCATCCATGAAACGTCATATTGACGGATTGAATGAAAAACATTATCAGAATTTGAAAGACATTAATTCTCCCGATTATGTTTTTATGTTTATTCCCATTGAAGGTGCTTTTGCGACCGTGATGGAAGAAGATATGTCCTTGTATCAATATGCGATCAAAAAGAATGTTATTATGATAGGGCCATCGTCATTGTTGGCATCGCTCAGAACAGTATCATTCATTTGGCAGCAAGAAAATCAAACAAAGAATGCCATGGAGATCGCGACTGAAAGCGGGAAAATGCTAGATAAGTTTATTTCTTTTTACGAAGATTTTGAGAAGGTTGGCAAACAAATGCAAACTGCCCAAAAAACTTATGAAGATGCAGAAAATAAACTTAA
>JAUVKP010000111.1 GCA_030596185.1 Fidelibacterota bacterium
CTTTGAAAATGCGTTGAACCATGGTGAAAATTAATACAATATCATCAATATAATTAATGATTTGCAATGGAAAGCGTTTGAAACTTCTGAATTTGAGATTGACCGGCAGGAGCAAATACAAAGCCGAACCGCCAATCCACCATTTGATCTCTCGTGGTGTGCGATCATCACAAAGCAAACGATAAAAAAGTTTCAACAGGTTGGGAATACCCCGCGCTATTTCCTTTAGAGCCTCTTTGGTCGTAACGTCTAAGGGATAAGATAGTTTTTCTTTGTCCATATTACACCTCTGTTATTATTTCTTTCTTTTCAACTTTCTTCAGATTACCCGATAACCAAAAGTAAGCTATTAATGATGCAATGAAAGAGGAAATAACTTGAGAGAGAAAAACTCCCTGTACTCCCCAATCAAATACGCGTGTAAACAGCAAAGCCAAAGGCAAAATGATCACAGCAATACGTAATGTAGTAAGTATCAAGCCCGGCATTCCATTGCCCAATCCCTGAAATACTCTTCCGGAGATCATACCAACCACTATAAAGGGATAGGCAAATACAACATATCGTATATAAGTGACCCCCGTTTCAATAATAGCGGGATCTGACGCAAACATTTTCATAAAATAGGGAGAAATAAAATAAAATAAAAGACCAAAAGTCACTGCAAGCATTTCACCCCATTTGATAGTATATAGCCAGGTTGATCTGACCAGGTCGATCCTTTTGGCACCATAGAACATTCCTATCAAAGTCACCAAAGAACCTGATAAGCCCATAATAGGCAAGAAAAATAATTGATCCAAACGCATTCCAATACCAACGGAAGCAACTGCATCTGAGCCAAAATACACAACAATTCTATTGTATAACATCTGCCCGAATGACATGATCACCATAGATAATGATGCCGGAAGACCGATCTTGATGGTTTTTCCAATGATCTCCCATGAAAATGAAAAATCACTGAATTTGAATTGAACCAGACTATCTTTTTTGACAAAGAAAAATATAATATACAAAACCGTTACAACAAATTGTGCGGTAATGGTTGCCCAGGCTGCTCCTGCTATACCAAGCTTAAACACAAAAATAAACAGCGGATCTAAACCAATATTGATTACAGTACCAATGATCATAAATCGCACAGGAGTTTTTGCATCTCCTTCTCCAGATAGGATCGAACGGAAGAAAACCCCCAAAATATTGAAAATAAATCCAAAAACGATAATCTCAAAATATTGCACAGCCAGACCAATAATATTTTCCGGTGCACCTAATAATTTAAAGATCGGATATCGAAATATAATACTTACTGCTGAGATAAATATACCAAGTACAACACCCATCAAAATGGCATGCTCTGCAGCATTATTTGCCCGATGTATATCCTTTGCGCCCAATGCTTGAGAAATAATAGCCGTAATACCTATCCCTAATCCAAAACAAATTGAGATGGCAAAAAACACAAAAGGAAGATTGAATTGCATCGCTGCAATTGCATCTGTAGAGATCTTACTTACAAAAAAGGTATCGGTCAAACTGTATAGATACTGAACTATCATTCCCAATAACATGGGAAGCGTTAGGGTCCAAACCGCTTTCTTTGGGTTATTGATAAATGTTTCTACACGTTTTGATTTATCGGTCATTTTCTTCCTTTAATTAAGTGTAAAAGGTAATCGTTTATCTCTTGAAAAGAAAATATTTTATCAAATTTTCCTCATGTATGTATAGGATTATATTTAATTTAGTGCATATTTTTCAAATGTGGAATTTTATCCCGAACCCTAATGGATCCTCTTGGGATTGAACAAATAATAAACCATGATAATAACGGAATATAATTCCAGACGTCCTAAGAGCATGCTAAAGGTCAGCACAACCTTAGAAATATTATCAAAGAAAGCATAATTCTCAATTGCACCTATCTTGGCAAGCCCCGGGCCAATATTACTCAAGGTTGCGATCGATGCCGAGAAGGATGTGACAATATCGTAGCCCCTGAACGTTAGGAAAAGATTAATGATAGCAAAAAGCCCTACAAATAGAATAATAAATGCGATCACATTTTTCACAACATGTTCTTTAATGTGTTCCTTACCGATCTTTATCGAGAATAAAGCATTGGGATAAGTGATCTTTCTGATCTCATTTGCTGCAAATTTTCCGCCAATCATAATACGAATTTGCTTCATCCCGCCACCCGTGGAACCGGCACAAGCACCCACGAACATCAGCAAGACTAGAGTGATCTTGGTGAATACGGGCCATAGCTCAAAGTTCGCCGTAACATATCCCGTAGTAGTTGTAATGGAAACCACCTGGAAAGACGCGTAACGCAAGGAAGTCCAAAAATTATAACCCAATTCGGATTTAAAGATACTGAAAGTGATCAACAAAATAGCGATCACAAGAATTGAAACATAAAATTGCCACTCACGATTTTTAATAACCTCTTTCAATCGACCCTGTATAAGGAAAAAATGTAAGGCAAAATTTGTACCCGCAAGGAACATGAAAACCAGGATCACCATTTCGATATACAGGCTGTTAAAACCCGCAATTGAAGCATTTAAGGTTGAAAAGCCCCCTGTCGCTAATGTACCGAAAGTTTGGCATAGGGCTGTAAACAGATCCATTCCGCCAAACATGAGCATAATGGTTTCCATGACCGTAAGACCAATATAAATGAGCCAAAGGATCATGGCAGTATTTTTAACTTTGGGACTGATCTTATCTTTTGTAGGGCCGGGAACTTCTGCACGGAAAAGCTGGGTAGAGCTTAAGCCAAGAGCCGGCAAAATTATGATAGCCAACAAAATAATGCCCATGCCGCCCAACCAGTGAGTCAGTGAGCGCCAAAACAGTAAGCCTTTAGGAACTATCTCGATATTGGTCAATACCGTTGCCCCGGTGGTAGTAAACCCTGACATCGTCTCAAAAACACAATCAATAAAATTACCGTCAAACACACCGTTAAAGAAAAAGGGCAAAGCACCAAAAATTGCTGCAGAGATCCATCCCAAAGAAACAATAACAAATCCTTCGCGGGTGCGTAGGGGTTTGTCGGGATTAAAACTAAGGGCAAAAATAAGTCCAACAATAAGAGTGATCCCAATACTCATCAAGAGGTCAAGCGCATCTCCCGAGGCATAATATATTGAAAATGCCAAAGGCAGGCACATTGAGACTGCAATGATAATGAGGATAATACCCTGAATTTTTAAGATCGCTTTCCAGTTCATATTAACCCCGATTATGCGAATAGTTTTTCGACTAGTTTTTTAGACTGCGGCAAGACAAATACGATAACAATATCGTCCATTTGTATTTTATCATCTCCATGAGGTATGATCACCACATCATCGCGAAAAATCGCACCAACAATCATTCCCGTAGGGAATTTAACTTTGCTCAATGGTTTATCGAGAAGTGCGATTTTCTTGGATATCTTGATCTTGATCGTTTCTGCATCAATATAGGGAACCGGTGTAACAGAGAGAACATCACCTTTCCGGCAATATTTTATGATCTCACCAAAGGCAAGCGACTCGGTTGAAAATACCGAATCTATATCTTTTACCTGATTGATAATAGAAGAAACCGCGACATTAGAAATATTACACACAGCTTTATATGCATGGTTTTTCTTGGCCATAACGGCGGAAATGATATTATGCTCATCTTTGCCTGTCACACAAGCTACGAAAGAATTTTCCATGTCCAGATCGGAGAGTACCGTTTGATTAAGTCCTGAACCATTAATGATCAGAACATTATCCAGCTCTTCCGCCAGTTGATTACATGTTTTTTCATCTTCTTCAATGATGGTAACTTTCCTGCCTTCTTTGACCATTCTTTTAGCAAATTCGCGACCAATCTGATTACCACCAATAATAACAACAGACTTGACTTTAACATTTGAAGCAAAGTAAAGCTTGATCACGTCTCTGAGGACATTTGATTTGCCGATAATATAAAGCTTATCGCCTGTATACAAGATATCGTCACCACCCGGGATCAATACTTCATTATCCTTTTTGATGGCAATAATACGAACATTCTCCCAAATTGCATTGTCTTGGGTGATGTCTTTCAATTTCATCCCATTGCCGAAAAAATGTTCATTGATCATTGTACCAATGACTTTAACATTCTCATGAATAAAGTGAATATGCTCCATGGCATCGGGCTCTGAAATAAGATCTACAAGTTTATTAATTGATAATTGCTTTGTTGCAACTGTCTTGTCAATTCCAAAATCTACCGGTAAGTTGGGAGGAGCGGGAAAGTAATGCAAATAATTTTCAACCTTAGCAATAGTCGTCGCATTGCTGAGTTTTTTAACAAGTCCGCAGGAAATTATGTTAACATTATCGTTATTGCTAAGGGCAAGAAAAAGATCAGCTTTGTCAACATTTGCTTGTTTCAAAAACCGGACATGATTACCGTCACCGTTGATGATCAATGCATCAATACTATCATTCAGGTATTTTGCCTGTTTTTCGGATTTTTCGATCACTGTGACACTATGGTTTTCACTGATCAACTGATCTGCGACCATTGAACCCAGTTCACCACCACCTACAATTACAATATTCATATAATAACTTTACCTTTCATCAAGATTATCGTGCTTTCTAAGCTTATTAAGCAGGTATGAGATAAGTCGTCATCGTTTGTTGTTCATGTGTTATTTTATACAACATGCGCAAATGTTATAAAAATGTGCACTCAATTACAATACATTTCGTTGCTTTGTGTTTTAAGTCAATCGTATTAAATACTTCCTGAAAA
>JAUVKP010000279.1 GCA_030596185.1 Fidelibacterota bacterium
AAATGATTGATCAAAAAAGTATTACAAAAGAATGGATTGAGCATGTTTCAAAGATAAATAGAAATGCTAATAAAATGTTAATTGAGAAAGTTATCCGGGCATTTCTTTTACTTGAGGGACTGGGAAAACAAGATCTTTCCTTTATTTTTAAAGGGGGTACATCCCTAATGCTGCATTTTCAATCTGCCAAAAGATTTTCCATTGATATTGATATCATAAATTCCGGATCACGGGAAAACCTTGAGGAAATTTTTGATAAGATTGTAGAAGAACAGGGATTCTTAAGAAAAGAAAAACAAGATAGAACATCATATATCGATATACCGAAAGCCCATTACAAATTTTATTATCCAACATTTTATGGCTCCGCATCTGGAGAAGGAAATGTGGTCTTGGATATCCTGTTTGAAGAAAATCACTATAATAGCATTTTAGAACTGCCGGTAAAATCAAAATTCATTCCTGAAGATGGTAATTCGATCAATGTTGCAGTTCCAAGTCCGGAAGATCTTTTGGGAGATAAACTAACCGCCTTTGCACCTGAAACAACCGGGATCCCTTATTATAAAAATGAACAAAGTATGAGTATGGAGATAATTAAACAGCTCTATGATATAGGATCGTTATTTGATATTGCCGAAGACATGAATATTGTTTCATCGACATTTAAAGCCTTTGTCAAAGTAGAATTAAATTATAGACAACAAGATGATCTTGGTATTGAAAATGTGATAGATAATATTTACAATACATCATTAAAGATTGCCAGTGAAGGTTTATTGGGTAAAGGGAATTTTGAAGAATTACACAATGGGGTAAGGCGAATAGAACACTACATATATTCTGAGAGCTTTAATATTGAAAAAGCAAAAACTATAGCATCAAAAACTGCTTATCTTGTGTCTCTCATAAAAAACGGATCAACGACAATTGAAAAATATTCATCATCACATGAAATGAAAGAATGGTTTATTGAAAATCCCGACTTTGGTAAGATCCAAAGACTTAAAAGAACAAATCCCGAGGCTTTTTATTACTGGTATAAAATTTTAAACATGCAATAAGAAAGAGATTAAAATGAAAAAACCAATAATCGCAGTCATTCTTGTATTTTCACTTTTCTTTGCTTTTGCACAAGAGAACAAACAAGACTATTCCGATGCTTTCAAGATCATTGAGGTCTGGTTGGAGGCACAAAAAGATTTTGATAAACTGCCGGGTATCTCGGCCATCATCGTGGATGATCAAGAGGTGATCTGGGAAGGTGCCTACGGGTATTCGAATCCTGAGAATAAGGTTAAGGCTAAGCCATCGACACTGTATAGTATTTGTTCCATTTCAAAGTTGTTCACTTCCGTCGCGATCATGAAATTATACGATGAAGACAAACTGCGGCTGGACGATGAAATTGGCGATCTTTTACCCTGGTATGATCTCAAGCAACAATATCCTGACAGCGGGCCTATTACTGTAAGAAGTATAATGACGCATTCGGCCGGCTTGCCAAGAGAAGCAAAGTATCCCTATTGGACCGCCCCTGAATTCGATTTTCCCTGTAGCGAAGAGATCAAAAAGAAATTAAGTGACCAAGAAACATTATATCCAGCTTCAACTTATTTTCAATACAGCAATCTTGGACTCTCGCTATTGGGCGAGATCGTGGAGGAAGTCTCGGGCGTGCCCTTTGACGAATACATTGAAAAGAACATTTTAAAACCAATGAAAATGAAAGATACCCGTACCATCCTGCCGGAGAAAAAATATGGCAAAGAATTGGCCGTGGGTTATGGCATGGTCAACCGGCAAAGCGAACGCGGCAAGGTCAACATCTTTCAAGCCGAGGGCATCAAACCCGCCGCCGGGTTTTCATCGAATGTCAAAGATCTGGCAAAACTTGCATCCTGGCAATTCCGGCTACGAGATTCAAAAGAAGCAGAGATCCTTAAACCCTCCACCTTGAAGAATATGCACAATGTTCACTGGATGGATCCTAATTTTGACCTCACCTGGGGTTTGGGTTTTAGTGTATATAAGGGTTCGGATGGCAACAAATGGGTCGGTCATGGCGGAAATTGTCCCGGTTACAGGACTGCATTGCGGCTTAATACCAAAAGTAAAAAAGCCTACTCTGTCATGATCAATGCCAATGGTACTACCCCGGATAAATATATACGGGGAATGAACGCCATACTCAATAAAGCCGAAGATGAAGATATCGATGACAATATCGACTTTGGGGATTACACCGGCTTTTACAGTGAACAGCCCTGGTATGCTGAAGTGTATATAGGATCTTGGTACGGTAAATTAGTCTGCTTCGATCTACCCTCTGACGAGCCAGTAGACGACATGACCTTCCTTGAACATATCGAAGGCGATACCTTCCGTCGTATCAGAGATAATGACGAATTAGGAGAATATGTCACTTTTGAACGGGATGAAAAAGGGAAGGTATACCGCTATAAATGGTTCCAAAACTACTCGAAAAAAATTGACAATTAACAATTGCGTGAATCGTGAACCGTGAAATGCGCACAATAACTGTCATCTTGAGCATAGTCGCCTGCCGGCCGAAGCTTAAGCGAAGGCTGGAAAGATCTATTCA
>JAUVKP010000049.1 GCA_030596185.1 Fidelibacterota bacterium
CAGTCTGCAAACCAGTACGTCGGGATCAAAGCAGGAGTAAAACATGATTCCGAACACCATTACCTATGTGCAAATATGCAAGCTAATTACGACTTTGTTCGGACGGGCGAACCCGACTCTATTATAAATAATGATTTCTATGGCATAAATGCAAAAGCTGAGTATCGTTTTAAAACCAAGACAATAGAACTTTATAGCCGAGCCACCTACAATAAAATAGTTAATCCACGGGAAGGATATTATCATCCTGAGCGATCCATTCTGACCGGTGGTATAGAATTTCATGCTAAACTTGCTAAGGGCAGTCTCCTGCTTGATGGCGATATCAATGCTCAATACATCATCCATGATGATCCGAATAATGTTTCATTTAATCCGTCTACTCTTTCTTATAATCTTTTACAAACCGGTGATCTTGTAGGTGACTGGAAACTCAATTTTAAATTGAAGGCTAAAATTCAAACATTTGCGATCTCGGCTATTGTTTCGACCCCGCTTAAAATGGGTGAAGATCTGAATTATTATTTTTACGAAGGGATATACACTTCTTCGGATTTTATTATTGGAAACACTTTTTATGCCGGATTAAATATTCAATGGCTGTGGTGGAAATAGGCCATCAATATCATACACATCAACAAATATAACTCATTACAAGGAGAATTAAGCGTGAAACGTTTATTGATCTTATTTATTATTCTAACTGTTTCTTTAGCTGCCTATGAGCTTGCTTCAGAACCATGGGGAAACTATACGGATTTTGACCCGGCAGAAAGAGCTATGGGTCTGACCTATCCTGAATCTTGGTTAACACCTGCAAAATTTTTACTTGAGCCGATTTATGAAGACAGCTCAAAATTTTATGGAAGTTGGGAACAGGTCTTAACTTTTGATAAGGATTATGGCACTACGAATATCTCCAATAACATTATTGCACAATATATTCCTTATTCCTCCCCTCAAAGATGGAGTCTCGGTTTGGAACTTGTTGATTATAAAGGTGCAAATGCAACTAATCGCACAGATATGGTCCTTAATTACAAGTATAAGAAGGGCTCTGTAGATTATTTTCATACCGGCAATGAACAAACGATTGCACTGGATTCATTAGTCATTGATCACCGTATTATCAGCAATGCATTAACATTTGATCATCAACTGGGGAAACGTTTTAAATTAATGGGCGGTATTGATCTATATTTGATCGATCAAAAAGATAACCTTATACGCAATTACAATACTTCTCATGAGTTTATGGAATTACATTACATCGCATCCAAAGCTTTCCAGATCTATGGAAAATTTGAACATCGCTTCTTTCGTAGTGATATTCGGGAAAATACCATGGTCGTATTTAGACCCGGAATAAAATACCACAAAGGTATCTTTTTCTCTCACTTGGCCGTTCGTATTTCTCCAAATCAATCTTTCCCAATTGCACAGATCATCTTAAAACCCAAACCTTTTTACTTTGAAGCTTATTTGAAGGTACGTAATCCATTATTCATTCTTAAACGAAAAGGTTATCAGTATACCGGAATTCGTACCGGCGTTCACCACAACAGTAAACATCATAAAATTAACGCTGATCTGGAAGTAAGCTATAATCTTACCGCCAACATAACAACTGGTGTACCAACACCGAATTTCTTTACAATAAAAGCTGCTAGTGAATACCGTTATAAATTTCAGAAATTCGACACCTATCTTGCTGCGAGTTATGCACGAACCGCTAATACAAATTATTTTTATCATCCGGAAATATCTACAATACAAACGGGAATACAATTCCACACAAAACTTAATAAGAATAATTTGTTGCTTGATGTAGATCTAAATACGAATTATATACTGCATGACAATCCAAACAACGTTAGTTTCAATCCAAGTACGCTGACTTATAACTTGATTACAGATACTGCTCCTATTGGTGACTGGAAGGTCAATCTGAATATCAATACACGAATAAGATCTTTTAGTTTAGGTCTGGATATTTCAACGCCAATTAATCCGAGTGAAGATCTGTACTGGCATCTTTATGAAGGTATTTACACATCTTCCGACTTCCTTACTGGAAATACATTTTATGCCGGACTGACAATACAATGGTATGGATGGAAATAGATCATGAAAGACCATAAGGGTTTTACACTTCTTCTTATATTTTTTCAAGCTATACTTATTGCCTTCACGAATATTGCAGCTCGCCAAGCTGCAATGGAGATCGATCCTTTTGTCATTTCATTTTTACGCTATTTGATTGGAATATTGGCTTTGGGCTCCATAATCTTAGTAAAAAGAACAAAATTACGCTTTGAATGGGCAGATTTTAAAACCCTCTTTTTTCTTATGTTCATGGGGATGTTTTGTAACCAGATCCTTTTTGCCCAGGCACTGAAATTTACTGTTCCCAGCCACCCTCCGATGATCTACGCTTTAACACCTATTGTCATCATTTTAATCGACATTATCCGTAAGGCCAAGATCGCTTCCAAGCAAATCGTCATTGCTTCCCTATTGAGTTTTATTGGAGTTGGTATTGTACTGGGAAAAAATATTCTGATCTTTAATTCAGAGATATTGCTTGGTGATGGTCTTATCTTTCTTGCTATGATCTGCTGGGCTATTTACACCGCCTTTTCTAAACCTTTCGTTCATAAGTATGGCGCCCTGCAATTATCGTTCATGCTAATTATCGGGGCAGCACTTTTATATGCACCCTGGGGGGTATATCGCTTTATTCAAGCAGATCTTCAAATTGTGACATGGAAAGGATGGCTGAGTATTGCTTATTTGGGTGTTTTCAGCAGTGGCATGGTATATCTTAATTATTTTGCTATCCTTAAACGGATCGAACCCACTCAAACAGGTTTGATCATCTCCACTCATCCTCCGGCAACGATCATTATTTCCATTCTCTTTGGATATGAGGTTTTCCAATGGAATGTAATTGCCGGAACAGCTTTGATCATTATTGCATTGTGGATCGCACAGAAGAGAATGAAAGAACCGATCATTCTGCCGGAAATATGAAGACGTGAGACCCCCCTTTGCTGGAAGCTACGGAGGGCAGGCGTGAGACGTGAGACGTGAGACGTGAGACGAAAATTCAGAAGAATATTAGCTTTCAAAATTAAAAATATTTATGATGTAAAGACAAGGCAATGCCTTGTCTCTACTTTTGCCTTTGTCCTTTGTACTTTTGTTATGGGTTTCTCTCCACCCTAATACCTTGTTACTCTACCGCACAATTATCAATGCATATAAAAAAAGGCTCGATATATCGAGCCTCTACTTCTGCCTCTTTACTTTTTCCTTATAACCTAATTGGTCGTGGTCTACCCGGGCTTCTTAAACGAAGAAGTATATGGTGCGGTGTTCTTTCAAACATATCATCTTCTTCATCCTGACTGGCAAAAAAGGTTGAATCAAGATTGACATCATCAGTTTTTAAAGTATCTCCCGCAAGGAATGCAATATAATCACTGATATTCGTTTCTATAGCTGAAATACGAAATGCGCTTTTACTTGCAAGCGGTGTGCCCGGATGTTGAGAATTTATAATATGATAATAGCGCAAAGTACTATCCTGTGTATTTTCTGCAAAGCTCAGTTCATAATCATACAACCATGCAATTTTATAAGCTATAAATGCGTGATTTTTACTATCAAGATCATCAGAATTCAACAATAACTTTAATGCGATGATGGCTTCAGCAAACAAGCCCGCATCAATATACTCTTTTTCGATCTCGAATATTCTTTCCTGATTTTCATAATACAATATAGAATCTTGAGGCACACGATTTAATATGTAATTGCTTAACTCGGATACGGGAAATTTTTCCGTTAATTCTTGTTTAATGCTATCAGCTTTAGTTTTATTGTTTAATTCATATTCCCAGACATATGATTGCGAATAGAGGGCTTGAGGAACTGATGTAGTAAAATAGTACTCATTTTCAATGCTCTCATAAATATCCAGAGCGGTATCAGGCATACTTAGATCAAAAAGAAAGAGACCGGCAAGACTAAAGAGCTGCCCGACATAATCGTTACCGTTTTTGAGAAATCCTGTAAGACTTTCTTCAAATCTATAATAGTCTCTTTTGGCAAAGTTTTTTAGTGAATCTACACGCGAGCTGTCTAAAGTCAGGGTATCTGCAAGAAACATATCACGAGATATTTTTTCAGCTGATGCGGAATCAGCAAAATTTTCATAATACACCCAAGCACTGTCTTTTAATTGAGGTGACTTATTAATGATTGTTGCGATATCTTTATTGATCTTTTTCAATTGTTTTATCGTAATCAAGTATTCAGTAGCCAGCTCGCCTTCTTCACATTGTTTACGCTTGGTCTGTGCTTTTTTGAAGAAAAACTCACAAGAATCAATATCATCCACTTCATGGATGTAATATTTCCCCAAACGGTATGAAGCACGAGCCCATGCTTTTGAATCTCGGTTATTACGGTAGATCTTTTCAGGATCGTTTACAATATATCTTAATCTTGAAACGGCATCTGGAATATTATTATCAGTAAAATAAATACTCGCTTGTTCATAAATAATGTCACCCCAGTATTTTGCAATTCGTGCATCTTTCAAAGCTTCTACAATAAATTCATTAGCTTTCTTATCGTTTCCCATCAGTCGATAAATACGGATATAAGCTATTTGAACACGAGCACGTTGTTCATCAAATTTAATATTCCTGTTTGCGCGGTCAGTATATTTTAAAGCTTCTTCGTATCTTTCATTTTCAACCAAGAGTTCAACCGCTTCAAGATACATATTACAGCGAGGCTCTTTATCTGAAGCTTTATCTGCAGCTTGCAAAAATGCGTTTAAAGCTTTTTCGTTATCTTCTTCTTGTAAGGCAAGATAAGCCATTAGACTGTAGGCATCAGAAAAATAAGCTCTGTTGCTTGCATTTGATAAAAATTGTTCTATCAAATCGTAAGCAATAGTTTTTTTATTCATTTGAAAGTAACATTTTGAGATCCAAAGTTTAGCTTCATAATAATAAGGACTGCCTGGATATTGAAGTGTAAGTTTTTCCAATTGTTTTAATGCGCGTTCATACCGGGACAATTGGAATTGACACACACTGTTGTAGAACATGGCATCATCAATATATGATGAGTTGGGAAATTTTTTAATGACCAGCTCTGCTTGAGTAGCTGCTTTGTTTAACGCAGACCGTGATTGTACGCTAAGTTGATTTTTATCTTCTTCATCATCATATGCATCCTGAGCATCATTAAAATAAACTTTTGCGTTATAAAAAGTATTAAAATAGGCCGTTATATTTGCGCCAAATTTAGCAAAGAAACTTTCCTGTGCAGACATCAGCACTAAAGGAAGTAGAGCCAGTATAAAGAAGTAAAAGATTTTTTTCATGCCATTTGATCGCTGCATATAAATAAAAGTTCCAAATTTGAGCATAAATTACATATATCACGTAAATATGCATAATGTTTTTTACAATAAACGCAGAATTGGAGTAATGAGTAAAAATTGCTAAACTTATTATTTATATCAAATTAAATTACTGTTTACTGTTTACTTATTCCGCAGTTTCACTCAAGGGTTTCTAGCAGAAAGCGTTTTGCGATTTGTTTTGAGATTTGTGTTCTTTTCAGACTTTACTTGCTTTTTATCCATCATAATAGACATATCATCCGTTTTGCTTGTCTCAACTCTCTTTGTTTTAGCCATATAACCTTCCCGAAATAAACCTCGGTTGGATATTCCTGAAAATATCATTTAGTTTAGTATTAATTTCTCGACAATAAGTATTGCTACTTGAGTCATTCCAGTGCCATAGATTGCTCCCCCGATAATATCCGAAGGATAATGGACGCCCAGGTAAATTCTTGCCATCCCGACAAGAAATGCAAAGATAAACAACGGGATCGCAAGAAAAGGAGTAAAGTGAGCAATGATCATAGCGATCATAAAAGCGGCTGAAGTATGTCCCGAAGGAAATGAGAATTCATCAAGAGGATAAACCATATTTTCAACCTCATCATGAGCATTGAAAGGACGCACCCTGCGAATAGAATTTTTCAATATACGATAGATGGGTAATTCTATAGCAAAAGCTAGCAAGAAAACAAAAAGGGCCGGTTTGAAAATATCATTTTTTGAAAAATAGAGATATAAAAAATACAATCCGTAAAAGTAGCCATCACCAATAAAGGAAATGATACGAAATATCAATGGAAGCACAGTGTTCCTGCGGAAATTAAATATAGCCCGAAAAAGTTTCAGATCAATTTTTGAAACTGCTGCTTTCATTTTTTTCTCAGAGGGACAAAGCGAACATCTGTAATGACATTCCCTTTCCACTTTCCATCTTTCTGCTCGTATAATACTAACAATTGATCGAATTTTCCAACAGGTAATATGAGTTTTCCGCTTGGTTTTAACTGTGATAATAAATTTTCGGGAAGAGCCTCGGGGGCTGCAGATAATAATATGATATCATAAGGGGCGCGAGCTGAATGACCGCTATGTCCATCCTTACAAAATATATCAACATTATCAATATTGAGTTTCTGTAAAACTTTTTTACTTCGTTTTGCCAGGTCTTCTTCCAATTCTATTCCTGTTATCTTTTTTACCAATAAAGAAAGTAGAGCGGTTACATATCCTGAACCGGAGCCGATCTCCAATACTTTATCTTGAGGTTTCAACTCAAGCAATTCCAACATCAAAGCAACAACATACGGCTGAGAAATGGTTTGACCGCAACCAATTGGAACAGCTTGGTCCCTATAGGATCTTTCGTTTTCATCTTCAGGCATAAAAAGATGCCGGGGAATTGTCAGGAAAGCATCTAGGATACGGCGGTCGCGAATACCGTATTTCTTGAGAAGTTTTACCATCTTTTCTCGTTTTGTATATTTGCCGTGTTCAGCGTATCGGGATGTACTGATCTTTTTCACTTAGTTGAACCTTATGTGTGAAATTAGCTTTTCACTTGGTGTATAATACTAAACAATTGACAATTGAAAAAGGACAATTCTACGCTAAAGCTACGAATTGCAGGCAATTGACAATTTAATACATTCTGAATGATGGGAAATAGCTTAGAGCTTTAATTCATTATTTGTAAAGAAACTCAGGGACTTTGTGGAAGTCATATTTTTGCAGTATCTGAATTAACCGGGATATCTAAAATAACATATTTGAGCATAAAAGCAGAACAATGCATTTGAATAAACTATTTAACCCCTTGTGTGAAACACAAATTCAAGCCGCAAATTATTAAAAACACCCCCCATAATGTCATCTCGACTAAGTCTGTTTCACGAATTATCGGGAAACGGACGCATGGAGAGATCTCAAAATAATCAAATTAATTTAAAAATTACTCATCTCTTTAATTTCCGCTAAATAATTTGAGATTTCTCC
>JAUVKP010000262.1 GCA_030596185.1 Fidelibacterota bacterium
ATAAAATAAGTTAAAATACCCTCAATATAGTTATCCTGCCTGCGCCGATGCATATCGTTGAAACGATGTCCAGTGGTCCGTCAGCTGACGGACGGGATGACTAAAATCTTGTTATTTTATTCATAGCAAAAAAGCGATCAATGATCGCTTTTTTACTTTTATGTAAACTGTGTATTTACTTTTTCTTTTTTGCTTTTACGGTAATCGGCGCTCTGGGATGGGTTTCCGTAAAATCTTGTTCAACTTTCTTGTTGATGATGAATTTCTGCTGAAGAATAGTCAGACCATTAAATGTCAAGTAGTATAAAACCAAACCTGAGGGGAATTTGTAGAACAAAAAGAACATCATTGCGGGCATAAGCCACATCATCATTTTCTGTTGTTGTGCTTGTTGATCGGTTCCTCCGGTGGCTCCAGTACCTGATAATTTCTGTTGTACAATCATTAAGACGGTCATAATAATTGGCAGCAGGTTGAATTCTGTTCCAAGCAGTGGAATGTTCGCACCAAAGTTAAATAAAGCATCAGGAGCTGCAAGGTCTTTCATCCAAAGCATGAAGGGGGCTCCACGTAATTCGATCACCGTACGGAAAATGATAAACAATCCGTACAAGACCGGCATCTGAAGTAACATCGGCAAACAACCACCTACGGGGTTGACCTTTTCTTCTTTATATAGTTCCATTGTCTTCTTCTGAAGAACTTCTTTGTTATTTTTATATTTTTCCTGTAATGCTTTGATCTTGGGCTGTACCAACTGCATTCGCTTCATTGAAGAATATGATTTATGTGTCAGTGGGTAGGTTACGATCTTGATAATAATGGACATCAATAAAATAACCACACCGTAATTCGGTATCAAACCATAAAGGAAAGCCAGCAACCAATGCAAGCCTATTGAGAAAGGTTTAATTATTGGGCCACCCCAGTTCATGGTTTTTTCCAGTCCCATATTGTAAGATTCTAACAATTTCTTTTCTGCGGGGATTAAACCGATTATATATGAGTCTTGTTGATAGTTGGATTTTGATAAACCCATATCTAAACTTGTCGTAAAATTGCGAGTTTCTTTACCCTTAGAAAGCATAAGCTCAGAACGAATACCCTTACTGTCTATCGGAGCAATAAAACCTGTGAAATATTTAGATTTAAAGACCAGCCAGTCTGTTTGTCCATCTGTGTTTAGTGTTTTTCCTTCACCATTCTTAGCCTTGCGGCCTTCGATCTTGGCAAGTTCACTACCCATTTGAGCATAAACACCACTATACATGATATCATCAATGGCATTCTTTTCTGTAATTGCAAAACCATCTTTCCATTCCAAAGAATAACGCAGACCTGCCATTTTTTGCATATAGTCAGCTAATGCAACATCAAGCTGAAAATCATAGCGATCCGGATAAAATGTAAATGTTTTTTCAATCTTTATACCTTCCGGGGACATTGCGGTATATGCAAGTGTGGTCTCACCTTCGATGAATAGTGTATCGCCATCTGTAAAGCGGTCAAGGCGCGGACAATCAAAAGCAATATATTCAAGGTTGGAAGGATCTTGGTAAAGGTTAGTATATTCAATATTCAGGTTTGCATCTGCCTCAGGTGAAAGTAAGCGCACCTTATTTCCGTCTAAGTCAAAATATTCATAAAGCTCATATTCCCGAATAGTACCACCACCAAGATTAGATAGACGCATGGCAAATTTATCATTCACGACCACAATATCTTTAGAATCGATCGCTTGTTCGCGCGTTTCAATACTAACTTGCGGGCGAACATATTCCGGAGGTGGTGTTTGAGCCGCAACTTCTTGCTGTATAGCTGCTGTTGTTTCTTGCTGGACAACTGCTGTTTCGTCCACGAGGTTAAAAATCTTTTGATAATATGGCATCAGAACGATAACGATACCGATAACGACAAAAGCTATAATAGTTTTTCTATCCAAAATGATCTCCTTTATTGGTGGTCATGTTTATGATGTACTGGGTCATAGCCACCCGGATGAAAAGGATGACATTTCAATATTCGTTTTAATCCAAGCCAAGAGCCCTTTAGGGCACCAAATTCTTGGATCGACTCATAGGTGTATTGTGAACAAGTGGGATAAAAACGGCAAGAACGCGCTGTATACGGCGATATTACGCGTTGATAAAAACGGACAAGTGCGAGAAATATTTTCTTAATCATCTTTAAGCAGGTCTTGTAAATCTACCCGAATAGCATCCACTGGATGATGACGGGGCATTCTTTTTAAAATTAATCCATATATATACAAAGAGGAAAACCATTCCTTATTGTTACGATAACATTCTTTCAGGTAACGTTTCCCTCTGTTTCGACGCACCGCACCCTTGATATTGCGTGCAGTGGCAAACAGAACCTGCCGCGTTTCCGCCGGCAATGACACTATATTAACATAGCGTCCATTGTTCCATTCCCCATTTTCAAATAAGCGTGAGATATCTTTTTTATTTGATAATATCTCAGATTTTTTCAGCGAACGTTTCATTCATCAGAAACGGTTAAGCGCTTGCGGCCCTTTTTACGTCTGCGTGCAAGAATTGCGCGTCCGGCTGCAGTTGACATACGTTTGCGGAAGCCATGTTTGTTTTTACGTTTCCGGTTACTCGGATTATATGTTTCTTTCACGTTAATCTCCTTTAACGGCATGATCTAATAAAGCTTTGGAATATGTGGTATATAAAACTGAAA
>JAUVKP010000197.1 GCA_030596185.1 Fidelibacterota bacterium
CATTTTCATCAATGATCCCAACTTTGATACCGGTACCTCCAAAATCAATACCCACGTAATACTTCATTTATTTCCCTTTATGTTTTTTATTCACTTTTATGCTTAATTAATATTTTTCAAATAGAGCGCGAGGAAGTTTAAGGTTTAAAGTTTAAAGTTTAAAGTTTAAAGTTTAAGAAGAACTCGTGGTTAATCATTAACAAGAAACTTCTTCCGCCTTCCAATCCTCTTACCTTCTTACCCCCTTACCTTCATCGTCGGCGCCAGCCGAAAGGTCTATCCTATAAACTCATTTCCAACTTTTCGTGCGCGGGTCGGATGATCAAGATCAACACCACATGCGATACCTACTTCAACCAGAACATTCCAACAAGCTTGTAACTGCAAATATGCATCATGGCAGCCCATTGAAGGAATTTTAATGGTCGGAAACATGGTATCATGATCAGAAATGGCAATCACTTTCATGCCTACCCCATCAAGCAAAACTTCTTTGAACTTTTCTTCTTCTTCTTTGTACGGATCGACCAAGATCACCACTTCATTTTCTGTCATGACTTCTTCGATACCGTGAACCGCATAGGTTCCTTCAAGATAAGCTGATTTTTTGCGGGTAATTTCATTTGTTTTCAGTGCGGCTTCTTCTGCAACACCTACATTACGACCGGCAAAGTAAATAACATCAGCTTTAGAAATGGCTGCTATCAACTCAAGATCAATTTCCATTTCAAGTACTTCTTTAGATTTATCAGCCAATTCATCCACGGTAGCTGAACATTGGTCTGCAGAAGCACCAATAAAGGTTTTTATTAATTGATGATAGAAAAGTGCCTGTTCAATAACGGATTTAGTCGCTGCCACAGCATCTTCATTACCGCAATTCAATATAAATTCATCATCGGAGATAGCTCCAAGAGGTGTATTTTCATGTGCGATCAAGGCAAATTTGCCTGCGGCTTCTTTATTCTTAAAGAGAGAGATTACTTCTTTGGTCTTACCTGAATTTGAAGCACCGAACATAGTAAATTCTTTCAATTTTAGTTCAGCAGCCTGACGTGAGCCTTCCGTATAGGCGGTAATATCAAAACCGTTTTTCTGGATCAGGTTGATCGTATGTTTTGCAGGGAAAATTCGCGATGAACCTTCGCCTGTCATAAAAAGTTTACCTGTTGTTTTCAAAGATTCAACTGCCTTGCTGAGATCTTTTGTTTTAAAGTTGCGGATAACATCCACTGTTTCCAGCATCTCTTTACATAGAGCATATTTGGCATATTTTTGTTCTGATAATTTCATTTTATTTCCTTAATCTATTATTTCTTATCAACTGATTTTAAGATACTTAAGTCTGCATACTTAGGTTTCTTTCCCAGCAAAGGACGAATATATTCATTGAATGCCGGAGTCATATCCATACCGTTCTCAGCAATGTATTTGGCAGGGATCGGTTTTTGTTTTCCACCTACATCACATAGGGGAACTTTGCCGATTTGAGTTTTGTATTCAGGATCTTCGAGGCGTTCAATCGTAGTCATGTAACCCGATTCGCCATTGGCAGCCAATTCTACAGCCTTAACACCCAATTCAAAGGCTTCTTTTACATCGATATCAACGGTACGGTCATCCGCACACATGGGCAAAGATTCCGTTACTTGAAATTCACCGCGCATATCAGGGAAATATTTTGTAATGATCTTATGGATCTCCATTCCAACCGAGACGCCACCCATGGCACCGAATTCTTTGTTACCAAAATCATCTTTAACTTTCGTTGCTGAAACCGGATTACCATCCTCATCCATTACACCTTCACCGGTAATAATTGAAACAAAACCGTACTTTTCATAACATTCTTTGAAAAAGGCGACAAATTTATCTTCATTGAAAGGAGTTTCGGGCATCAGGATGATATGAGGCGGATCCGATTCTTTTTCTTTAAAACCATAAGGTGCGGCTGCCAACCATCCTGCTGAACGTCCGATGGTCTGATAAATAACGAATTGGTCGACCTTTTGCATATCCTGGGTAAGACGACCGCCCTGAAAGACAGATAGTGCCGTATAGCGAGCCGCAGAAGGGAATCCGGGAGTATGGTCGGTCAAAGGCAGGTCATTATCAACGGTTTTGGGACATCCCATGCCACATAGTTCATATCCTTGCTCTTTGCAATATTTTTCAACTTCATAAACATTTAATTGTGTATCGTCGCCGCCAATTCCGAAAAAGTAGCGGATATTATATTTTTTAAAAACTTCAAGAACACGTGGTATATTTTCAGAGTTTAGTTTAATGCGCGAGGATCCAAGAGCAGATCCGGGTGTTTGTTGAAGCAGATCGACAGGTGCATCGCTTAGATCAACAAAATCTTCTTCCAGTAAACCTTTCATGCCAAAGTGGCATCCCCAAACTTCTTCAACATTATCCTCTTTAAGGCATTGTGAAATAATTCCGGCCAGACTCGAATTTATCACAGCTGTGGGTCCACCGGTTTGTGCTACGACAGCAATTCCTTTCATTTATGCTTGCTCCTTCGTTTATTATGACGTGATCATTTTTGACAGGATAATCCTCCTTCGCACTCCGTGCTTCGGAAGGACAGGCAGGATCAACTTGATAATGCTTTTACCCCTGATGATCATATTTGTTTTAATCACCAATAAATAACTTTAATTTCAATACATCTTCTTCCTGCGGTTGTACGGGAGGCTCTAGAGCCTCCTTCATCATGGGCGACTCCAGAGTCGCCCCTACATTCAGCTTAAAATAGACTTTTTAATAGATTGGATACAAACCTATAATACATATCCCCTACTTCGATAAAACCCTTTTCAAAATCAACATGTTTGCGACCGGTTCCCCAGTCCACAAAACCACCAACCCAATGCGGTGCCAGATCAAAAGCGAGTGCAGCGGTTTTCCCTTTACCCTTTTGCCCCAGTACCAACAGGGGAATTTTCGTTTCGTCCACATCTGTGCTTAATTCATCTTTATTTGCAGAGATCAATATTTTTCTGCCATATAAAATACAATTAGCGTTTTCTTTTACTTCAATATCATTATAACCACCGATCACAGCGGGTCGCTGCCAATCCAATCCTTTGCATACAGGATTATATATATCTGATGGGGTTACAATAATTCCTTGATCATAATTTCTACGATCATCTTTTTCACTTAAAATAACCGGCAAAATATCTTCCAAAGGAGAATTCTTATATTCAATATTTAGACCTGTAAATGATTCCCAACCACCGATCATTAAAAGTGAACCGCCTTCTTTAGTGAAATCAGCGATCTCTTCAAGCTGTTCATCCTTTATTTGTTCGCGAGGATAATCGGATAG
>JAUVKP010000038.1 GCA_030596185.1 Fidelibacterota bacterium
GATACGCTTGCTTTGCATATTGCCGTGGTCGGTATTGCGATCTTTATCGGATATTTGTTGAAACTTGGCTTGATCGGCATTGAATCTTTATCTCCGGCTATGCAGGAAAATGGAATTCTCTCCGCTTTTCCGCTTTTCCCTTTATCCATGATCGGTGGATTAATCGTTCAATTGTTTATTTCCAAAGTGTTAAAAAAAGATAGTATTTTAAATCGGGATATTCTTCAGCGTGTTTCAGGAACGGCTCTGGATTTTCTTATTGTATCAGCAATTGCCATGATCAATTTATCCATTGTATCAGCACAAATGATCCCCTTATTGATTGTCGTGTTAATAGGAATTGTTTGGAATGTGTTTTGTGTTATGTTCCTTGCAAAGCGTTTGCTTCCGGATGCTTGGTTCGAAAGGGCTATTGCAGAAATGGGGCAGTCCATGGGCGTAACGGCAACCGGGCTTTTATTATTGCGCGTGGTTGATCCGGAACAGGAAACTCCGGCTTATTCGGCATTCGGTTATAAGCAGTTGTTGCATGAGCCCTTTATGGGAGGCGGTCTCTGGACCTCCATAGCTATGCCTTTGTGTGTCATGAGTGGATCTTGGGTAGTATTATTTATTTCACTTGGAGCCATTGCGATCTGGCTATTGGTTTGGTTCTTGCTTTTTAGAAAGGACATAGCAGCAAGTCGTCAAAATAATAGCTGACAGAATAACAATTTTATTTTACATTTATTCGTAAAGGAATAAAGGAATTTCATGAAACGATCATTCATTTTTATTTTCATATTATTTAGCCTTGGATCTTTATTTGCGCTTGAGATATCTCATGCCGAACCCCCGAATTGGTGGAATGATATGGAGCATGATACCCTGAAGATCCTCATTTTTGGAGATGATTTCACAGAGTGGCAAGCGAATATTAAGTCAAAAAGTGTCAAATTAATTCATAAGACCATTTATCCTGATCCTCACTATTACGGTTTAACGCTGAAAGTGAAGAATGCAGGAGATTTTACCATAGATTTCAAACATTCTTATGAGGATGTGACAGTAAAATTACTGTATTCCATTGAAGAGAGAAAACCTCACACAATCCAAAGTATTGATGGTTCTGATGTCGTCTATCTTTTAATGCCGGATCGATTTGCCGATGGAGACAAGGATAATAATGATAATCCGGGGCATAAAGATCCTGTCCGACCCGAGCATCGATGGGGAAGACGCGGCGGTGATATTCAAGGGGTGATCGATCATCTGGATTATCTTGAAGAATTGGGCATTACGGCGCTGTGGATGACACCCATTTACGAAAATAATTATATCAATTGTTATCATGGTTATACGCCAACAAATTCCTATGCCATAGATCCCTTTATGGGTAATCTTGAGACCTATCATGAACTTGTGGATGCCTGTCATGAACGAGGTATCAAAGTTATACAGGATCATATTGTAAACCATATTTCTCCTTCACATCAGCTGGCTGTTAATCCACCCTCACCAACATGGCTCAATGGGAGTCTAAGTGAACACGAAGGATGTAATTACCGCATTCTTGATATAACGGATACTTACGGTTCCAAAGTGAAACGTGATTTCCCCATAAAAGCTTGGTTTGCCGGGTATCTTGCCGATATGAATATGGCAAATCCCGATGTCGTGGATTATTATATCTATCATGCCATTTGGTGGATAGAGACTATGAAATTGGACGGTATTCGTGAAGATACTTACGCATATTCAGATCTTGAAGGATTGAGTCGTTGGGCTGAAGCTTTAAAAAAAGAATACCCAAAGCTTTTTCTCGTCGGAGAGATCATGGATTTTGATCGAACACGCTTATCCTATTACTTTAATCATGGTCACGAGAATTATTTATCGTCAATAGCTGATTTTGGTTTTTCAAGTGAGATATATCAATTGATCGTTGAGGATAAACCCATAAATGAATTTTATCGAGATATGGCTAATGATTTCATTTATCGGGATCCGAACATGATGCTGACTTTCATGGATAATCATGATATGGGTCGCTTTTATTCGGCAGTTCATAGTGATCTGCAAAAATATCTTAATGCTTTTACTTTGCTTTTTGGTATGCGCGGCATCCCTCAATTATACTATGGAAATGAGATCGGTATGCCAGGTGGTCACGATCCCGATAACCGTAATAAATTCCCGGGTGGTTTTGGCTCCTCATCGCATAATGCTTTTATTGAAGCAGGACGAACTGATGAAGAAAATCAAATCTTTAAACAGATAAAAGCTTTTACAAAAGTAAGAAAAGATTACCCTGATATCTTTGATGTCCCTATGGTTCATGATCTTGTAAATGATATTTACATGGTCAGCCGAAGAGACCCAAAGAGTGGAAATACGCTTCTTTTGGCCTATAATCCCGGAAGAAAAACACAAGAAGCTAATTTCGAGGATATTGTTATGGGTCAATTCAGTGAATATGTAAGGATTAAAATACCGATAAAAGGTGAGATGAAGATCGACCTAAAAAGGAATTCTTTGGTTCTGCCGGGAAATGAATCTATGATGGTAATTTTGAAATAGATTTTGACAAGATAATTTAAAGACAGGATAACAAGATTAACTGGATAGGCTTTCAGCTATAAAGAGAACAAGCAAAGAGGCTGAGAAGACCTTCCGGCTGGCGTCCGAATCCCGAAGCTTCGGGAAGAGGATTTGCCGGCTGGTCTTTTCTAACAGTATAACAGATATAAAAAAAGGGCTGTAAACAGCCCTTTAATTTAATAATAGGTATTTGTGGATCAGATTAGGAAGCTCTCAACTAATTTGCTGATATTTCCAACATTCGTTAGAGTGTAGATTACCTGTGTGCCGTTTCGTTTACCTTTAATAATACCGACGGCTTTCATTTTAGCCAAATGCTGAGAAACAGTAGCTTGAGGGATATCTAAGCAAGTTGTCATTTTCCCTACATTTGATGGACCTTCTTTAAAAAGTCCCCGCAAGATACATAGTCGAACTGGATGAGCGATCGCTTTTAAAATCTCAGCTTTCTGTTCAAACTTTTCATAATCTTTGCTTGGCATATGCACCCTTTCATTATAATGTTATTTGTCAATATATATATTTTATATACTGATGTCAAGCATATTAGATAATAATGTTTATTTACTTAGTTAAAAATATATGCTATATGTTCAATAAAAAAATGTTATATTTATTTCGTAATATTTAAGGAGTTCGTTGATGAAAAAGAATACATTGCTTTATATAGTAGCCATTTTAGCTGTGATAGGAATAATATATAGCATATTTGCTTTTGATAAGGCTTTTCCCATTGTAAACGTCAAGATCACTGCAGATAAAAATGATATTTTGCAAAAATCAGATTCATTGACAACCTGCTATGCGTTTTTAGACTCCAGCTATCAATCTGTTGTTGGGTTCGATACCGATTCACGTTTTAAGAATTATGTTGAACTTGAAGGCGGGGGAGTTGAGGTCTTTCAGGATGTAGTGAATACCGGTATTTATAGTCCTTATACCTGGTCGGTTCGCCAATACAATATTAATAAGATCAGGGAATGTCGGTATGTATTTTCACCACATGGAAAATTTCTGGGTTTTAAAGTAATCTTACCTGATAGTCTTTCCGGGGCAAATATCACGAAACCGGATGTTGATTCAATTATTTATACTATAAACGGAATGAAGGGATTATTACCTGACCTTTCTCTTTATTCATTGATCGAGGAAAGTTCAGAAGTTAAAGAGGGTGGACGACGAGATCATGTTTTTACATATGAAATGAAAGATGCGGGTATCAGCGAATCTTTATATCGATTCAAAATTGGTATTAGCGGTGATGAATTGACCATGGCGATACCTGTTGTAAAGATCCCCGATGCCTTTGATCAGCGTTATGAAGAAATGCGTTCAACTAATACTACCATATCTTTTGTAGGTCAAGCAATTATGCTGGTGCTGTACGGAGTCCTTGGTGTTGGGTTAGCAATCTTTTTTATGATACGGAAACGGACCCTGTTATGGAAATCACCGCTGAAATGGGCGATAGCTATTGGATTTGCCATTTTTCTTGCCTACCTAACAACGATCTCACTTTCATGGTTTCAGTATGATACATCTTTATCATCGGGACAATTCCTGTTTCAACAGGTATTCTTTGCGTTATTGAACGGACTTTTAATAGCTGTGATCTTTTTTGTATCCGCAAGTGCTGCGGAAGGACTAGATCGCCAAGCATTTCCAGGACATATTCAATTTTGGAGATCATGGTCGCCTACAGTAGGAGCCTCAAAAGAGATTATGCGCGAAACTGTATTCGCTTATCTCTGGGCGTTTTTTATGATCGGTTTTGTTACATTTTTTTACTGGATCACCAATAATGTATTCCATTGGTGGAGTCCCGCAGAAAATATGGTCGATCCTAATGTCCTCGCTTTGCCATTACCTTGGCTTTTACCGGCGGCACAATCTTTGCAAGCAGGTTTTTGGGAAGAAACTTTGTTCCGTGCCGTACCACTTGCCGGTGCTGTGCTAATTGGAAAGAATTTTAAACGCAAAGGTATCTGGATAGCTATTGCTCTAATTCTCCAAGCGGCGATCTTTGGTTCTATGCATGCTAATTATGCTCAGCAACCTGCCTATGCACGTATAATTGAAATGCTCATCCCCTTTGTTTTATATGGATTGATCTACATGAAATGGGGGCTGTTACCCGTAGTTATCTCTCATTTTGTCTACGATATCGTCCTAATGGCCATGCCAATATTTCTGCTTTCAGCATCGGGTATATGGATACATCGCATTTTTGCTATTATTGCAATGTTAATACCTTTAGCTATTGTGGCTTATCGTCGTATTAAGGCCGGTTCATGGTATGATATCAAGGATTCTGATCTGAATAAAGGTTATATTGTTCCGGAAGAAAAAAAAGAAGAAAAAGAGAGACCAAAAGTAAGTTCTGCAAGCGCGGGACACCGGGAGCTTCCCATTTTTATTGCTATTTTTTTGATAGTCGTTGGAGCTACCCTATGGATTATATTGACACCTTTTGAACAAGATGTCCCAAGATTGAATATAGATCGTGAACAAGCCATAGAAATAGCGGACGCATTTATTGCAGAAAATTATTTGGGAACCGATTCGCTTGATCTGAAACCCTATGTGAGAGTAGAAAGCATGATAGGTCAGGGTGGTCGTTTTGCATGGGAAAATAGCGATAAAACATTATTTCGTGAATTATACGGATCTGTTCTTTCCGCAAACTATTATATCGTAAGCTATAAGACTTTTAAAGGTAATGTTGTCACTCGATCTGAAACAATTGATATCAAGATCGGTCGTGATGGCGAAATTCTTGCTTGGCTGCATAATGTACCTGAACCCAGGCCGGGTGCAACGCTTGAAGAAACCGAAGCAAAGCTGATAGCAAAAAATGCTATTGAGGCTCATTTCGGTAAAGATGTTGATGAACTGGAACTTGCAAAAGTAACGCCTGAAAAACGCAAGTCCCGAACGGATTGGTCCATTATTTACCGAGATGTGAATACCGGACTTGAAGAAGGTGATATTCGTTATATTGCGACGATCAGTGGTGATGAATTATGCGGGCTGAAAACTGAGATCCATACAACTGAAACGTGGGATCGAGAACAAAAGAAAGCCGGTTTGTTACGTGGTATTCTATTTGCCATTTCAAAGGTTGTTCAGTTCGGCTTGCTGATCACGGTATTGATCCTGGGTATTATTGCCTGGACCAAAAAACAGTTCAATGTCAAATTATTCCTATATTTTCTTGCAGGCTTTGCCCTAATAACATTACTGCAAGGCATATTAATGACCAATACTATCATAGGTCAGTATCCTACATCAGAACCTTACTCAAACCTCATGTTGATGCTGGTGATATCTCTTTTACTTGGAAGTGTTTTCTCCTCATTCTTATATGCTATTCCCATTGGTTATATAGCTCGTATCCCTTTGCATGTTCAACGGAATGAACATGTGATCGGAATGAAAGGTGTAAGTTTAGGCTTGCTATTTGCAGGTGTGGTTGCCTTTGCACAGGGTAATATTTTCAATGAAACAGCAGTTGTGATACCGCTTATTGATCTGGAATCGGTTCATCCAATATTATCATCGTTTTTAGGGGCCGTCGAAGAATATTTTATTACTTTTGTTCGCTTAATGATCCCTTTCATTGTAATTGATCGTTTAAGTGCCGGATGGCAGAAAAAGAAAGTGATCTCACTCATATTGCTTTTTCTTGCCGGATTTGCTTATGTGGGTAAACTCTCAATTGGATGGTGGTTGCTGGGTGGCAGCGTAAGCGGTTTATTGATGCTTGCTTTGTATCTTTGGGTATTACGATTTAATATGATCTATATTCCCGTTATGGCAGCTGCTATCTTGATCCTTGATCTGATACAGTATCTGATAGTTGATCCTGCCGTATTAACACTATTTCATATTGCAATTACAGCTATTGTGACAGTTCTACTCGCCGTATTTACTGTATGGGGAATGTATAGGGTGAGATTATTGCAACCGAAGAAGAGTAAGGAGTAGGGAGAATAAGAAAAGTTGAAGGTTGATCTCCTTCGCTCCGAAGGATCGGAGCTTCGGAGATTAAAATAGTTGAGAGTTGAAAAGACCTGCCAGCTTGATCTACTGAAAATGGAATGCTGGTTGGTCGAAAAAACATAAGTAATCCTCGACCATCCGGCAGATCCGCCAGCTGGCGGACACCAGACCGGAAGGTCTTCTATAAAGTTGAAGATCCAAGAATCAGGAGAAGAAAATAAAGAATAGGGGAAAAATATTTTCTTTAACTTATAACTCATAACTCATAACTTCTTAAAGGGAACCTTTTCCATTGTATTTTATTTGAATAACACATAGTTTTTATACGATGCAGAGAATCAAGAAAACATATATAATCATCTCAATCATTCTACTTGTCTTATCGAGTGGGCTTATGGCTCAACGAATGGATAAAAAATGGAAGATCGGCCCGGAATATAAGATCGACTATGTTGTCAAGCCTTCTACGGAGTTAGGAAAAGGGGAGTTGATTATCATGCTGAGCGTGCCCTATGACGAGATCCATTTTGTGAAGCAAAATTCACAGTTCAAAGGACGCTTTGATATATCTATCATGATATTTGAGGGCAAAGAGAAGCGGGTAAGTGAAAGTTGGATAGAAAAACTGATGGTCGATGAGTTTAAATTGACAAATTCTCGAAAAAAAATAATAGAAATGCAGAAAAATTATGTTCTTGAACCGGGTAAATATAGACTTGAAGTACTTATTACTGATCTAAAGACTCAGAACCGCCGTAAACAGGTAAAAGAAATCGATATGAGCAAGCTGAGCAAGGGCCCTTGGATGATGGGTGATTTGTATTTTATGAAAGATTTTTCTGCCGTGAAAGGGTCGGATGATATGCCTGAGGCTATTTATGTTGGCTTCTCAGCCTCTGGTATTGAAGGAAAGTATCCTTTCTCTTATATCCTTCAATCCCGTGATAAGACATTTAAACAAGGAAAATTCGAGATAGATCTGGTAAAAGAAAGACACGAATATATCTTTCCGGTTCGCACCGCGGACTTGAACTATAATCAATATTTTCTAACCTTGATGACAGTGATCGACAGCATAGAATATAAACGCAGTATACCGCTTAGAGTACAATGGAGTGGAACAAGCTCACTTATTCCAAATCTTGAAGAAGCCATAGAGCAAATGCGCTATCTCTCCCATACGGGATATTTTCCCTCGCGGACTTATAAAAAAATGATGAATGCCGAAGGGAAAGAACAGAAAGATTTCTTCACCGAAACCTGGAAAAATATAGATCCGACACCTCATACTGAGAACAATGAATTGATGAACGAATATTACTATCGGGTCCATGTGGCAAATCAGCGTTTTTCGGGACACCGGGAAGGCTGGCGTTCAGATCGAGGAATGATCTATGTT
>JAUVKP010000115.1 GCA_030596185.1 Fidelibacterota bacterium
ATATTCGCTTCAATGAAAGGTTTAATACTAATATCCGCATATAATGCAGCTAAAACTCTCAGTGATGTTCTCCAAGAAGTATCCAAATACTCCGAGCTATCTATAGTGGTTGTTAATGATGGCTCAACAGATAATACTGGAGATATAGCCCGCTCACAGGGAGCACATGTTATTGACCATAAAGTAAATCAAGGCAAAGGTGCTACATTGCAAACGGGCTTTGCTTATGCCTGTACACGGGATATTGATTATCTTATAACTCTTGACGCAGATAAACAGCATCCTACAGATCGTATCCCTGAATTTATTGAGCAACATAAGATTTATCCGGATGCTGTTGTCCTTGGCACTCGCGAGCGAGATAAAAATATGCCTTGGAATAGGAAGTTTAGTAATAGTGTATCCGCTTCTTTGATCTCTTGGCGTATTAAACATCATATTTATGATGCACAATGTGGATTCCGCCTTATTCCGAAACGCTATCTGTCTTGGAAATTCTCTTCTATTAAGGGTTTTATCTTTGAATCGGAAGTTCTGATCGCTTTAGCGGTAAATGGCGTTAAATTTAGATTCGTTCCTATCCCGACATTATATCCGGATACAAATCATAGTAAAATGACTTATTTTGATTCTACTTTCGGCTTTATTTTTATGTATGTTTCATCGTTCTTTAAATCTTACAAACAGGAAAAATATGACGTTTAATGATATTTGGCAGGTAGTTCTAATGACCATGATACCGACACTGGAGCTTAGAGCAAGTTTACCTTTTGCAATTTTAGTGCTTGAGATGCCATGGTACTCCGCTTTTTTTCTTGTTGTTATCATCAATATTATTTTAGGACCGATCGTATATTTTTCTTTGCGTTTCTTTTTAAATATTGTGATCAAGATACCATTCTTTAACAAACTTTATGAACGCTCTTTACACAAGGTCCATACAAAGATAAAACCTAAAGTAGATAAATACGGAGAATGGGGGTTGGCCTTATTTATTGGTATCCCTCTTCCCGGATCAGGCGTCTACACCGGTGCCCTTGCGGCATTTGTATTAGATATTAAACCTAAAAAATTTATGATCGCTACCGTTGTTGGCGTATTAATTGCTGCTATAATAGTTCTTTTGGTCGTCCTCACCGGCTCAGAGATCTTCAATTGGATACTTAAATAATCCTCAATTTTTCATCAATTTTCGGTTAATTTTTTTCTTGTCATTTATGTACACATAAATTACCTTATAAATAGTATAAATAACCTTAACCTTTTTAGGAGGCACACAATGAGAAAATTGTTAATCATCCTTCTCGGTGTTACCATGCTAGCAGGTTTATTTGCCGTTCCTGCACCGATTAGCGGATTCGATATGGCAATACCGAATAACATTGATTTTACCCCGGAGCAGAAAGAAGCTGCTTTGGATTATTACAGAAACATTTACGAAAACTGGCTGGAAACCCCGGGATTTTACAGCAAGGGTCAGACCGGATTGATGATACTCGATCTGTTCGCTCTAAACGATACTCTGGCCGGTGCTGCAGAATTCCAGGAAGATCTTATTTTCGATCAGATTTTCGAGATTTTTGATGCATTATGGTATTTAGAAGAATCTTTATATTTCATTACAGACAGCGTGGAAAATCAATATGATCTTATTGATAACCTCTACGCATTTATGACAGAAGGAAAAGCTGATTCCATTGTAATGCTTGCGGACTCACTTGAAGCACATCTATATGAAACCTATGGAATGACATTAGATCATATTGACAATACAATCTATGACATTGCTGTTTTTAGTGATTCCCTCGGAACGCGTTTTGATACAATACTTACATCAGGTGAAGATTTTATTTTTCGTATTGGTGAAGTGTCAATCGTTACTCCGGGTGGATTGGAACTTCCCTACTTTGACACGACAGAAGTTGTAGTCATTTATGATGAAACATTTCAGTCTGTCCGGGCAGCTGTTGATTACCTTGCGGAAGGTGTGAAGTATTTTGGTAACGGACTTGACAATATCTTTGATTCAGATAGCACGGTTCAAGTCGGCCTTGATACTTTGATGATGTCAATGCAAAGTTTCCAGAATGTTTGCGACACTCTAAATAATTACTCCATATGGTCACTCATTGATTCTTCTTGGAGCATTAACGATAGTGTTGAAATTAGTTTTGAAGACATCAAAGGTGGTTTTATAGAAGCTGAAGAACTCTTAGGCGGAAAGATCTACAATATTGAAGATCTGGATGTCCGTCCGGTCGGTATTATCGAAAGCATGCATCATGGACTTTACCAGACCTATATTGATATGTACTGGCAAGCAGACCCGTATGCCTATACTTTCGGAAACATCTTCCCTTCAGGATTGCCTGCTGATGTCATTAATCAACTTTTACCTGATATGATCTTAGATCCACGTGAATCACGTGAAGATATGAAAACCTATTTGACCTCCCTTGCAGGTACATATATGGCAGAATTATATTTTGATTCCACTGATGTAGATGCACATACCGGACTTGGATACATAGGGTTATTTGCTATAATTCAAGATATCGGTGAACAAGGTAAAACGATCGCTGCACTGGTTGAAGGCGGCCGTATTGACAGTCTGTTCCAAAATTATGATTGGAATAATCTGGACTACACGGATGAACTATATGATGCACAAAAACATCTATTTCATCAACCTGATGAATTCTGGTATAATGACACAATGATTATCTTTACGATCCTGATCAAAGATCCATATAATTCATCACCGGGACATGATATTGCTGAAGGAGACCTTTTATATCCGGTTTATATCATCCCGCAAGTTACAGAAGGTGTTTTGATCACTACTTTCATTGTTGAAGATGCTGTCATGGCGATCAAATATGGTGTAGAATATGTCTATACACAAGTCGATTCAATGATTGATATTACACTGAATCCCAATTTATTGAATCTATCAAATATTGAGGAACCGCTTGATCTAATCTATGCTCTTGAAACATCTAATCCAAATTTTGGTGCTTTTACGCCTGAAGGAAAAGTGATGTTCGCCGCGTTAGGTGATAGTCTCGCCGTCGGAATGCAGGGACTTAGCGATCTGGCGGATACCGTAATTGCCACTATGGATTACGCTGAAATGCTCATGTATGAATTCGGCATGAGTGAAAGTGATTATGATACCATGATGATGGACCTGAATTTTGGTAGCAATCTTATTGAAATGTTCGCAACTGATCTTGCAACTCCGGAAGTTTATACCATAGTTGACGAAGATACTTTAAATCTCTCAGCTTGGTTTGATGATGTTCCTGATAACTTATTGGCTGTTTGGAAGAATTATTTTGAGGGCACAGATTCATCTCTCGCAGGATTCTTCCCGATGCATATAATCATTTCAGATGTTGATCCCAGCAGTATCCCTGTTGAATTTGCGATGAAGGGTAATTATCCGAATCCCTTCAATCCTCTAACTACGATTGGATTTGATCTACCTTCAGACGGCATGGTCAACATGACCGTTTTTAATATTGCAGGACGTCAGGTTGCAAAACTGATCGACCGTCAAAGCATGCAAGCTGGTTCTTATGAACTAACTTGGAATGCTGCCGATCATGCATCAGGTGTTTACATTGTTCGTGCTCAATACGGAAACGAGGTCGCTTACCAGAAGATGACCTTATTGAAATAAACATTCATTTAACATGTTCAAATCAGCCGCCGGTTTCGGCGGCTGATTTTTATCTGTCACTATGTACAAATTAATTCGAAAAACCATACTCATATTCTTTTGCTTAAGCGTGCTTGCATTCGCCGGCACCATAGATATTCTTAAAAATTCATTTTCTCTGATACTTCCTGATACTTCGAAAATGCAAACCAATCAATTAGCATATGACGTTTCGCACCATGAATTACTGCGCGAATCCAAAAATGACACATTGCTTTCCAGGTATACTATTAGGGAACAGCACACAGAATTTAACTATGTAGCTAGAAATTTGTCTCTCTTTGCATCTTGGTCACGGAATATTTATAGAATGGATGACCTATTTGAAACAGATTATACCAAATTAACATCCCAACCCATCTCTCACCGAATAGATTTAAAAGCTCAAACCCATATTAAAAATTGGTTGATACAACCCGGCATAAATTATACTTTTTCACGCACTCAAGATACTCTGTTCATTACAGATTTCCCCTACTCAGATGTTTCTGCAATAAACTCTTATTTTTTCGATCTACTCCCGGCAACGATCGGAGATACAATCCCTTATAATAATACTCTCAATGCATTTCACGTAGAAATGCTGGCAAGTAAAAGCAGACAAGATCAAAGTTTATTCTTTTATCTCAAATATGCAAAAACCCTAGATCGTCTTACTGAAAGGCACAAGAACACGAGTACGCATAATAAACTAAACGGACCAAGAGAATCGCTTTTACAATTTAATTATTCATCTATAAAGGCCATGGCCGCTTGGCAGGTAAATGCTCATTATTTGTTTTGGGGAGGCTTCAACTATCATTTTTCTCCCCTAGATTGGAGCCATACGGTATTTCCGGATGAACCTGACACATTAGAGATAGTCCAACTTGCTGATGCAAAAACAAATTCTTTTCATGCACAACTGGGTTACAAAGCACTTTCATTGCCTCTTGGATTTCAAACGATGCTGTCCGCTGGCCATTTAACTAATATCACGAGGGCCAGTACTCCGGTTTTAGGCTATGTTCTCCATATTTTACC
>JAUVKP010000158.1 GCA_030596185.1 Fidelibacterota bacterium
TAAGCTTTCCGATGACGATATTCTGAATGCAGCGTATTATGCCCATAAGAATAATTACGGTTCGATCGTCATGCAATCCGGTGAATTGGAAAGCAAGAAATTCACATCACGTGTAACAAGTTTACTCAAAAGGATTTCAGATTTCTCTGATGGGAAACTCAGAGTAACACTTTCATGCGGTGAACAAAGTCTTGAAATCTACAAAGAATGGTTTGAAGCCGGAGCAGACCGTTACCTGATTAGAATTGAAGCATCCAATAAAGAGCTGTACAATAAACTACATCCGAATGATGAGCTTCATTCCTATGACAGGCGACGACAGGCACTAAAAGATCTACGTAAAGTAAATTTTCAGGTGGGAACGGGAGTTATGATCGGTTTACCATTTCAAACTTATGAAGATCTGGCAAATGATCTTCTTTGGATGCAGAGCATAGATATTGATATGGTAGGAATGGGGCCTTATCTTGAACACAAAGATACTCCATTATATCAATTTATAAATGAATTACTTCCCAAGGAAGAAAGATTTGATCTTTCACTCAAGATGATCGCACTTCTGCGCATTATGATGAAAGACATCAATATTGCTGCCTCAACGGCTATGCAATCTATAGACCCCCAAGGCAGAGAAAAGGCCATAGAGATCGGTGCTAATGTGTTTATGCCGAATATTACCCCTTGTTTAGTGCGTGGTGATTACAAATTATATGAAGATAAACCCTGTACCGATGAAAACCCGGAAGACTGTAAACGTTGTGTTGAAGAGCGCATAGCCTCTGTAAGTAACGAGGTGGCATACGGCGAGCAAGGTGATTCGTTACATTACGTAAGACGTAAAACGTAAGAGGTAATGTTTGAAATGTAAGTCCCGTAGGGACGAAAGCTTTGTAGAAAAGAGATATCATTAAAATAATGAGCTCCGTAGGAGCGGAACAAATACAATTGACAATTATGTAAGAGCCGAGACCTGAAATAGATATTATATGTAAAGACACGATTCATTGCGTCTCTTTTTTCTGTATGAATAATAAATCTTGACATTGATAATATTATTACTGAATTACTAAAACAGTAGAGGAGTAATAATGAAAATACCAAGCGAATTAAAACACAAACCGGTCATCGTATCGGAAGATTACAACAAAGTAGATGGTCGACTTGCACCAAAATCGGATGCACAAGGATTGTCTCTTGGTCTTGCACAATGGAATGAACGCGGAAATGTTGATATTTCAGCTAAAATATGGCGTCATACCGGTGAAAAATGGTCACGGCAGTCAGAAGAAATGCCTTTACACCGCGTACTGGATCTGAGTATTCTGATCGTGCGTTCTCAATTGCATTTTAGAGAACGCTATAAAAAGACAAATGATGATTATCCCAAATATCCAGAATTGGATCGTATTGGTATGCAAGGTGACGCTATGAATGTGGCTATTTGTATGGATAATGATCATATAGAAAGCGATATTAAATTATTTGACCAATGTTTGCACAAAGATGATGAGATCCTTGCGGAAAGAATGAGAATACTTAAGGGTTTACTCGATGAATTGGATGTTTCTTAAGATGTAAAGACCTTCCGGCTGGCGTCCGAATCCCGAAGCTTCGGGAAGAGGATCTGCCGAATGGTCGAAAAAGAATGGAGAGGAATCGTAAAACTCTTTTTTCTCCATCAGTTGCCGGATTCGGAGGGCAGGTTTTACTTCGCTAAGGCACAGCCTTCATAGTGTAGGCGTGAGGCGTGTGATCTTAACTGTAAACAGTAAACACTGAAGATTAATATTTTCAATGCTAGGAAGAAATACGCCCCTTTGTGATATAATTTTGAAGTGTTTTAATAATTATAATTAACTTTTCTTCTATTTATGTGTCAAAACTATGACGGAAGATAATATAAATTTTGGAGTATTTATGAAACGTAGTATTAATTCTATTTTATTATTTTTGATCTTAGTCTTAACCTTGATCTTAAGTGGATGTGCAAGTTTACCCATCATAGAAAGTCAACCTGCAGGGGAAGACCCTTATAATGGACGTTATTCTTTTGATGTGGAAAGTAATATTGCTTATAGTATCAAGCATGATGAAGAAAATCTCTATTTAAAATTGAAAACCGATGATAAAATGACTATACGCAAGATCATGATGCATGGCCTTTATGTCTACATGGATCCAAAAGGAGCTAAGAGCAAAGATATATTTTTCAATTATCCGCTAACTGCTAAATTTGATCCTTCTCAGATGAAGAATAAGTCTGCAGGGATGACAGCCGGATCAAGACAGGAATTTAATGTAGATCGCTATTTGGAAAGGGTTTCGATGGAAGCCATATTTTCAGATCATAACATTGCTGAAAAACTGCCTGTATTTTCCTCAAAAACAGATTTTCATGTTGAGCTTTTTTCGGAAGGCCCCCATGTTTTAGTGTATTATTTAAGAATTCCATTTGATCGTATTAGCAATAATGACTTATCGGCTATTTCGGAATTTTCCCTTGGATTAATGACAGGGAAGGTGGAGATACCGCAAATGGGTGGTGGCGGACATTCCGGTGGCGGAATGAAAAGTGGAGGCGGTCGCCCAAATGGTAGTGATATGGCCGGTAGCAGTGAGAGAGAAAGTATGACGCAACAGCTTTCAATTTGGTTTAAAGTCGATCTTACTCCGGGTGACGAGTAATAAACAGTATAAAATATTCTTTTTAATTTATGCTAAACATCGTATGATATTGCATAATATGAATGGGTACTAATATGAGAATAGGTAAAATGTTATTGTATTTTGGGATGGTTTTCCTGATCACCTTCCTTGTAACAGCTGTGGTAACTGCTCTATATGGTTGGATTTTTCATGGAGCATGCGGTTTGAACTGGGAAAGCGCCATAATTAACAGTTTTATTTTCGGAATTATCCTGACCTGGATGGAATCCAGACGTATAGATCGCGACGAAGACGAAGCTGATAATCCTTACGATTAAATCCAAATAAAATATTGATATAAAGAAGAAAGGGGCAAAAACTTCCCCCTTTTTTCAGCCTATAAGGCTTTTATTATTGTTGATCAAGTCAAAGAATCAACTTATGGAAATAATGATAACTCTTTTATAAGTTACTATTTTTCACCTAAGAATGATTTGATCATATCAATTACGTGATCTTCGTCAACGATATCGTAATAGATATAGGTACCCTTGCGTTTCTTGGAAACGATCCCTGCATAACGGATCTTTGTCAGATGCTGTGAGACTGTAGCAGTCGGCACATCAATACAGGTTTCAAGGCTATTTACATTTGTCGGGCCATTTTTGATTAATCCACGCAAGATCGCTAAACGGATCGGATGTGCGATGGCCTTTAGGATTTCTGCTTTACGTTGCAGATAATTATAGTCGTTTTTACTCATGGTCGATTCCTCCTTGGAATTAAATTACTTTAATAGAATATAAGCTATATTGCTCTGTAATCATCATTAATTTTCAATTAAGAAATAATTAAGGATTAATATGCAGGTAATTGGATAAATAGCATAAATTGGTCAAATATCTACATTATAAGCCACTTATCATTATTAAAGGTATATAAAAAAGTGGGAATAAAAATTAAACACAGTAAAATTATTAGGGATTAAGAACGAAAACTTAGAAGAAATTCAGTATTTTTCTTTAAAAAAGCAAAATCTGCCAAAAGCGGATTTACTGGCGAAGAGATTCACTACGTTACTTTCAGTAGCGGGAGTTTGCATAATTTTGTGTAAGTGGTCTTTCAATCAAATATTTTCATTCGTCACCACCTTCTCCCTATAAATCTAACATTATGATAACAAAAGACACCTAGAAAGAGTGGGCACTTTTATAACATCAAAATTATTGGCT
>JAUVKP010000023.1 GCA_030596185.1 Fidelibacterota bacterium
ATCTCAACAACTACTCGAGAAATTTCTTTCTCACGGAATGCGAATCCGGAAACTACAAAACGTGTGTCTTTAGTATTGTAGAAGATCATTCTACCGGGACGTGAAAAGAAAAGTGATTTGGGTGTATTTTTTATAATGAAATCTTCAAGAGGATTTTGTCCTTTGATCTCATGACGATAAGAAATGGTCTCTTTGGGAAAGATATTCAATTTTACGGGAAAAGAAATTTCCATGCGATGATATATTTGCATATTCTCAATAATATCACTTTTTACTTCTTCTTTTCTAGCTTGGGGAAGAATAGGTCTAAATGAAGTTGTATCTTTTATTTCGTTGGGTGTGTCCAAAGAATTTTGTTGTTGCTCAGTCATCTCAATAACATCTGACGTGATATTTAAGTTACTAGCCAGGCGATTAAGCACAAAGATCACAAGTAGGATACTTATCACGATCAATGCATAGATAAATACTTTATTAGGTTCTTTTTTTCGACCACGATATTTGCGGGTCTTCTTGATATTAACAGATTCAACTAAGGGTACGACCAAAGTTTCTGTATTTGATTCCTTTAAGCCGCTTAGACGGACGATCTCATCGTAATCCAGGTCAAGATGCTGCGCATAATTTTTTAGTTGTAAGCGCGTTATAATGGGGTCCGCATCTGTAAAATCACCATTTTCAAGAAAAGCGATCTTTTCAAGAGGTAAACGCATTTTTTCACTAAGCGTTTGAAGTGAAATACCTTTTTTCTCACGTAGAGATTTTATATCGGACCAGGTTTCTAATTTCTTAATTTCTTCCATGTGGCAAATGTAGGGAAAGAAAAGTTAAAAGGCAAAAGACAAAAGTACAAAGTCGTGAGAGATAAGTAGTGAGGGGTAGGAGGTAGAGATAATCATTCTGATTTTATGACAGGAATCTGAGATGGTCGATGAGCTTAAGGAGAAGTGAAGAAAAGGGGAGAAGAGAAATTCTTGAATTTCTAATAACGAACAAGGAACATCGATGTTCGAAGTTCATTTCGGAATTCGAACGCTTGGTGTTCTGATATCAAGGTGGATGTATGCTAAGATGTTTGACTGTACAAAATTTGAAAGAAGGTCAGTATGAATTTTGAATTAGATTGAATTATTTTACACAAAATGTTATATATCCTCAAGATAGGAAAATCGTAATATATTGATTATCATAATATATAAAAACAATTTGACAATAATAAAAATATAAGATACATTACAAAAAGTTAATGATTAGTTGTGAAATAAGGGATCGAAAATCAAAATCCCATTTTTGACACACATATTTAAGGAGTTGAACAATGAAAAAGGTGTTAATTCTTGTAATTGTATTGCTTTATTTTTGTTATGCTGGATTAAATAAATCCATAAGTTTCTCCTCTGAAAAAATAAAAATCTCTAGAATAATTATTGGAAAAGATAATAATAATTATCAAAAGGTAAGTTATGGTAATGAGAATAAAATTCACTTAGAAGGTTACCCTAGCTTACCAGTTATTTACAAACAATATATTATTTCAGCTGATGAAGCACCTGATGATATTATTTGTAACACAATAGGTAAACCCACAGAATATAAATTGGATGCATTAATAATGCCAAGTCAAAAAGATATTTTTGACCCGAATTATAATCAATTCGTTAATCCTAATGCGGAAATTTATCAATCAGATAAACTATTTCCAGAAAATCCCGTAGAATTTGTTAATGATGGTTGGTTAGGTGGTAACCATATTGTCCAAGTGGCATTTTATCCGATTCAATATAATCCTAGTGAAAATACAATATTATTTCATAATGATATTTCTTTTCAATTAATTATAAAATCAGTTTCAAATAAACCTTTACCCGTAAAACAACGAAGCAAATGTGTCCAAAGTATTTATGATTCAGCTTTAAAAATGACAGTTGACAATGACGAAGATATTCCAATTTACCAAGTTAAACCAAATATTTCATTGCAAAAAAGTTTAGCAGATAGTGCAGATTTGAAATACTACGATTATGTAATTATTACTACAGATTCACTTATATCAGCTTTTGATGAGTTTGTTGAATGGAAAATGAGAAAAGGAATGAATATTGGTGTTGTTGATATTGATAGCATAATTAGTGCTTATCCCGATGGTGATGAAAAATCAGGCATAGACGATGATGCTGGTTCAGTAAGACAATATTTAATTAATGCTTACGAAAACGGTACAGCTTATGTATTAATTGGTGGAGATGATCAAATAGTACCAGTTAGATATTGTACTAATACGAATATATACACACCAGCTACTGATTTGTATTATTCTGATTTAACAAATGACTGGGATATTGGAAATAATGGTTCATACGCATCCTATAGTGACGAGTATGATACTTACCCCGAAGTATATGTCGGGAGAATAACAGCTAGTAATTCAAAAGAAATTAAAAACTGGATACACAAATTACTAATATATGAAGTTGATCCTGGAAGAGGTGATCCCTCATATTTAACGGATGCTTTTATTACTCAAGCTGATGAAATGCAAGATGGGGATTACGCAGGTGATATAGAGGATTTTATAGATACAATTGGTTTTTCTCTTACGATTTTAGAAGAAGATCCATCACATAATCACATCAACCCTACATCTCCAACTGCACAACAAGTAATAAATCAATTAAATGACTCCTATGGCTTAACTAGTCTTATAGGACATGGATCAAGGTTTCAGATCACCGTGTTATCCTCAGGAGATAACGATTCGAGTTTAAGTCAAGTAACAACATTTGATGCAGAAGATGGCGGTTCAGCTGGATCTGGTTTTGAAAATTTAACGAACTATAATAAACCTGGTATACACTATAGTATTTCTTGTGCTAATTGCGAATTTGATGAAACAGCATATTTTAATACAAATGACGGGCATGTATATGAAGATGATTTTTCTGAAGCATATTTGTGTAATAGCAAGGCAGGAGGTGTTGCATTTATTGGTAATACAGTAGATCATTCAGGTGTATCTGGAAAATATTTATTTATAGAGTTTTTATTGCTACTTCGTGAAGGGAATACTCATATAGGCGTTTGCGAGGGTGTCGCAAAAGCAGGTAGAGCAAGTGATGCAATTGTACACAATTTATTTGGATGTCCAGAAACAATGATGTGGACAGACGTTCCAGATGAATTCTCAAGTGTCTCAATTACTGATAATACTACATATATTACAGCTAATGCTGGCGAAGCAGATTGTAATATTTGCGTAAGTGCTGATGATCCAGATGATTATTGGAAAGCAGTTGATAGCACTCAAACTGATACTTTCCAGACTACAATTCGTCCACTTCATGTGGTTATCACAAAATCAAACAAACTTCCCTATATAAACTTATTCGGCCTTCAAAGCATTTCAAACACCATCACTCTAAACAATAAATTTGCTTACACCATCCGCAATGACATCACTATAACATCAACAGGACAATTAAATATTGAGCCAGGTACTACTTTAAGATTTTGTGAAGACAAAGAATTAAAAGTTTATGGTGAACTAAATGTGAATGGCACAGAAGAATCCCCGGTTGTCTTCACATCCGATGATCTGGATGCTGGAAGTAGCTATTGGGATGGGGTTAGAGCATACTCGGGTGGTGAAATTGATGCAGATAATTTAAAGATATATAATGCTACTTGTGGTGTTAGAAGCGATTACGCAAAAGTAACTTTGGATAGTTGTTTGATAAAAGATACATATTTAGGTGTCGCATTTTATAACTGTACAGGAAGTAATAGCTGTACTGTAAATCGCTCTAGCTTTGAGAACAATTATTCCTTTGGAATTTATTACTATAATAGTAATGGCAATATTACAAGAAATTCAGTAACGAATTCCCTGAGAGGCATTTATACTCGAGGTGATGTCAATATCAAATACAATGATCTCACAGATTTTACTTATGACGCAATTCGATGCGAAAATTATGATGGTGATATTCAATTTAATGATATGTCAGATTGTAGATATGGTATTTATTTTATGTCCTCAGCTTCGGGAGATATGATGAACACATGGGAAACACATCTAGCTAAAAGCACTGCAAAAAACAATGTGTTTTCCACACCGATGAGATCTTGTGTTTTTGTTAGTTCAACAGCAACCCCCAATATCGGGACATATCTAGATATGTTCATTGAAATTGATGCGGGTTGGAATGAATTCTGTAATCCAACAAACTATGATATTCATTCAGTATATTCAGGAACCATAAAAGCAGAAGGAAATTGGTGGGGTACAAGAGCAATTTCGGGTACGGTTGATTACACACCCATTGCGGATGATATAACATCAAGTCTAATGAAGATGACATTAGCGCCAGAGATTGATACAAAATTCAATCAAGCTTACTTGGATGAAAAAGATAGTTTGTATCAAGACGCCATTGATTTGTATCTTACACTTATTAAAGAGAATGCTTATAATAAGGATGTAACAATTATACAAAAGGCAATCAACCGACTTCGCGGTTGTTATCGGGCTATGGACCAATACAATAAATTAGATGAAGCACTAACAGAAATCAGTTCAAGCTATTCAGACAGTTATGCTGGGTATTATGCTGAATACTTGAATTCATCACAATATTGTTTGGGAGAAGAATATCCTAAGGCTCTACAATTATTGGATAACTCTTATAATGGCCTTAATGATCTGGATAGATCTGAAACAGCCGCTTTTGTGCTATTGGATAAAATTGAGCTATTGGATTACTTAGCGGAAAGAGATGAAAAAAGTTTAAATAAAACAGCTTATATGAATGCTGCGGAGCAATGCAAACAGACCTTGCTGACAGATCATGAAGATTCGGAAGCTGCAAAGATCCTGCAGGAATTATTAGGTATGGAAGAACCTTTGTGTAATAGTATTCCAAGCGAATATAATTTAGGTAATCCTTATCCCAATCCATTTAATCCAGTTGTGAATATACCATATGAGCTTCCTGAAGTAACACAGGTTCAAATCAATATATATGACATAGCTGGGAAGAAAGTGCAAACGGTGGTTGACAGAAATCAGTTACCCGGTAGATACAATATTAATTTCAATGCTTCACATTTTGCTTCGGGGGTGTATATTGTCAGGATATCATGTCCGAATTATAATGAAGTTAGAAAGATGTTATTACTTAAATAAAAGGGAATAAGATGAAGACATTAAAGCTAATTATTTTTCTTCTTTTAGTTATTGTATTCCCATTGTTAGCAATTGACACACTTAATTGTATTGCAAATTACGAATTTCAAACTCCTATGGAAGAAAGTGAGTTCATGTCAGTACGGGCTCTAGGAGATTTGAACGCTGATGGGTATGATGATTGGGCATATATATTCTATGACCGAAATCCTTATTATCCTGACGATACGATCTGGGTCTTTTTTGGTAATGACACAGTAGATTTTACATGTGATTACAAGTTAAGAGCACGTGATATTGCTTCAATAGGAGATGTTAATAATGACGGATATACGGATATTGCCTATTTAGAAGTTGAAATTTCAAATTTGCATATTATGGGGTATCCCCAATTATATGTTTTGCATGGAGGTCCAGCATTTGATTTTATCCCAGACGATACTTGTACTGTAATGGCAGGTGGTCAAGGTGTTGTTTTTAGTCCTATCGGTACAGTCGGTGATATAAATAACGATGGTTATGATGATATTTACAGTGGAGTATCATTTCAAATAAATTCTACAGGAACAGCTAAACAGTATATTCACTTTGGTGCTGATAATATATCAGAAATGCCTGATATGGTTATTTGCCCTCCAAGTCGTATAGACACTGTAGTCATGGGTGAATATGAGTGGGGGTGGTGTTATGCACCAATGGGCGATCTTGATGATGATGGTTATGATGATTTTGCAATTATGTATGGTGGTGCCCCACCTTGGTCAGAAGATTCGAGAGTAGTTTATCTATATAAGGGAGCAGCAGATCCAGATAGTATTATTTCCAGCGTTGATACTCTCGTGGAAGGTTTCTATACTGATTTCTATCAGATGGGTAATATTAATGATAGTGAAAATAATTTAATGCTTTACACTCAATATTATGATTTGATGGATATTTATTCGATTGAACATCCTGAAACGTTAATTCATATGAGTAAAGCTTACGAATGTACTCAAAGTAATGGTGATATCAATAACGATGGATATAATGATTGGTTTATTCATTTTCGGGATCCTAAATTTTATCAAGGATATTTTGGAGGAACGTTATTAGATACCATCGTAGATATTGTTCTTCCTGCAGAAGATCAACCACAAGCAAGATATCCTCAATATATTTACAGCACATTCGTTGGTGATATATGTGGTGATGGATATGATAAATTGCTTTTCATTGAGAGTAATTCCAATATGTATCATGTATTTTGTTATTCTTACAATGAAGTTTTAACTAATATTAAAACTCAAAATCCTGAAGCATTTCAACTTTCCCAAAACTACCCGAACCCCTTTAATCCAACGACAACAATAGACTATGCTATACCGGAAGCTTCCGACGTTAAACTTAGCATCTACGATATATCTGGCCACCTAGTAGAAACTCTAGTTGATGAGTTAAATCAAGCCGGGACACATAAAGTAAAATGGGATGCTTCAAAGTACAGCTCAGGAATATATATATACCGGCTTGAGAGTAGTCATGGGATACATTCTAGGAAGATGGTGTTGATTAAATAATCTATCCAGTTCTAAACACTTGTAGAACACAGTATTAACGATAAAATTTCTACTGATTACATTTTACTCGCACTTCGCAACTTTAGTAAAGAAGTATCTCTTGATTCTTTCATAATATTAGTTGTTACTTAGCACTCTAATTTTTATTATTAAATGCATTTTTGATATGTAATTCTATGAGGTGTTTAAAATGACGAGAAGATGGGTGAAATATCTAATCTTGCTAATGATAGTATTACTTTCAGCTTGCGGTAAACCCGAGGCTAAGTATGTTTTCTTTTTTATTGGCGATGGGTTGGGTTCTGTTCAAGCTAATGCTGCTGAGCGTTATCTTGCATCTTTGGAAGATCGTAAAGGTATCGTTCCGCTTGCAATGAATCTTGCACCTTCTACAGGTTGTATAACTACTTATTCCCAATCTAAATATATTACGGATTCCGGGGCGGCTGTTACAGCCTTGGCAACGGGAAATAAAACAAGTAATCAAACCCTTTCTATGGATGCTGAACATAGGTATCCTTATAAAACGATTGCCGAAACTGCAAAAGAACGCGGAATGAAAATAGGAATTATTTCGACTGTTGATATCGATCATGCCACACCCGCAGGTTATTATGCTCATCAACCCAAACGCAGTAATTATTATGAGATCGGTATTCAGCTCGCCAATTCAAACTTTGATTTCTTCGGTGGGGGCGGTTTTAGGAATATTACTGATCCCAAAGGTATTGATTCCATCAATGTGATCGATCTTGCAAAGCAGAACGGTTATTTATACATAAATAATACAACAGCTTTTAAATATCTCGAACCCGGTGCTGGAAAGGTTCTTTTTGTTCATCCGGCCGTCAGTGATGATTATGCTATGCCTTATAGTATAGATATGGATGATGGTTCTATTACACTTTCACAGATCACTGAAAAAGCAATTGATATGCTGGATAATCCTGATGGATTTTTTATGATGGTTGAAGGTGGTAAGATAGATTGGGCCTGCCATGGAAACGATGCTGCAACAACTATTCACGATGTTTTGGCTTTTGACGAAGCAATTAAAGTCGCACTTGAATTTTACAGCAAACATAAAAATAATACACTTATTATCATAACAGCTGATCATGAATGCGGCGGAATGACCATGGGGACTTCCTATGGTGATAGTAATATGGACCTAAGTAAATTACAATGGCAAAGCGGTTCATTTACGGAATTAACACGAGAATATCATGAGATCCGTACAGGGCTTTTAAATGAACTGGGAGAGGATACTGTTAAAGCTGACCCTTCCTGGGCACTTAACTTTATCTTGGAACAAACGGGATTGGGAGATGAATCAAAGGGGCTTGCCATTAACGATTATGAAAAAGAAGAACTTTTGATCGCTTATGTAAGATCTTTTGATGAAAAAAACTATAAGGATCATACTGAATACATCATGTATGGTTCCTACGATGCATTTATGATCACGGCATCACATATGCTTTCTCGTAAGGTGGGCATTGGTTGGTCTACTTTTTCACATACCGCAGTACCTATTCCCATTCGTGCTTTTGGAGTAGGTGCAGAAAAATTCACGGGTTATTACGATAACACGGAAGTTTACAGTCGTCTCTTGAGTATCATGGCTAAATAAAAGGCAAAAGTAAAAAGGCAAAAGGAAGATAAAAGAATAAAGATAAAAGATAAATGTAGGGGCTCGACATGTCGAGCCCTTTTCCATTATGTCAATTTTCGGTATTGTAGGGGCGACTCCATCCTTCGCTGAAGCTATGGATGGCATGCTAGAGTCGCCCGGAGATGAAGAGGGAGGCTCGAGAGCCTCCCGTACTTATATGCATCAAATTTTTAAAAGCAGAAGGAGGAAGAATTATCTGTCATCTCGATCGAAATCCCTCCCCGATCCTTCGGGGCCTGCTCCTTATAATTATTGTAAAGTTGATTATCTCCGGGAATGAAATATCACCCGGTTACTACTGTATTAATTCTATTTCAATAGAAAACTCGGTACCGTCCCGATTGATCAAGGCCGTAATCGAATCCCCGATCCTTAAATATGAATTATTAATTATATTGATAACATCTTGATTACGCATGACAGGCTGATCGTTAATGGAGAGAATAATATCTCCTATCTGAAGACCTGCCGTTTCACCGGCTTTTCCTTCTTTGATATCAATAATGATAACGCCATGATCAGTCTCTAGATTATAGTATTCAATAATGGATTGAGATAATGCTTGTCCTGAAATACCAAAATCCCAATTTCTTGCGATCTCGCCGCTGGTTTT
>JAUVKP010000170.1 GCA_030596185.1 Fidelibacterota bacterium
TGCCGGTATGGGCACGATCAAATATATGGGCAATCCCTCAAATATAAGCTTTGAAAAAGCAGGGATTGGAAGTCTTAAACAGGTAGAATCCGAGGAAACGGAAGAGACCGAAATCTAAAAATTAGTTAATTATCATTATCGAGAGGTGACAATGAAAATCAAATCAACATTGATCTGTTTATCAATGTGTGCAGGCATGCTTTTATCTGCTGAAACACTCACACTTAAAGAGTGTGTTGATATGGCACAATCAAACAACCCCAGTATTCAGCAAACAGAACTAAATGCTGAAATTGGAAAATCAAAAGTACGGCAAGCTTATAGTACTGTTATGCCAAATGTATCGGTATCATCCGGGCTATCATCATCAAATACAACAAGCTGGGCGCTTGGAAGTTCATATGGTTTGAGCGCGGGGATGACCCTTTATGCGCCCGGTATGTACTCCGGAATCAAATCAGCCAACATAAATAGTAAGGCGAATCGCCTGAACAATGTCAGTATTAAAAATGATATTGTCAGTCAGGTAAGCACGCTTTACTACAGAATTCTTAGTACCAAGAAACTTATTGAGGTATATGAAGGCAATATAACTGTTGCTGAAGAGAATCTAAAAAAAACACGCTCAATGTATGAACAGCATGTGATTACCGAATCCGATGTGTTGAAATCAGAAGCACAAAAAGGTGATTTTGAATCGCAGCTGTTGGGCCAAAAGCAACTCTATGTCTCATATCTGCGGACCATGAATGTTCTATTGGGACGTAATGCCCGAGTTGAACTTGATGTGATGGATGTGGATGTGGAAAATGTTGAGATTCCGGAATATGAAGATGCAAGAAACTTGATGTTAAAAGAGAATCCACAGTTTGGTTCAGCCGTCCTGCAAGAAAAGATCAGCAAAGTACTGGTCAACGCATCGAAGGAAGCTTTTCTTCCAAGTGTTTCAGGTTCGTATGGTCATGCCGGAAGTTATGATCCTGCTATCACGGCAACAAACAGTGTTGGATTGACGGCCAGTTGGACACTATTCAATGGTCTGTCAAGGCGTGAGAATATGCAGCAAAGTAAGTTACAATTGGAACAGGCTGAGATCAACGTTGACAATACGGTCAGGTTATTGGATCAACAATTAAGTGATTATTATACCCAGTTTGAAACATATACCGCCATGATCGATATCAATGAACGTCGCCTGAAATCGGCTCAGCGTGCTTTTGAAATTGTAAATCAGCAATATGTACTTGGAAAAGCAACGATCTTAGATAGAATGCAGTCTCAACTTACCGTATTAAGTGCCGAAAGCACACTGGTAGAGGCCAAATATTCACGAAAAATGGTCGAAGCCGAAATCCTTAAATTAATCAATAAAATATAGGAACGAAGATGAAAAAGAAACTTATTATCATTATTTCAGCCCTTGTTGTTTTAGCCGTATTCCTTGTGTTTACCCTAAAACAAGACAACAGTAAAGCAGTTGGCGTACAGATGGAAAAAGTTCGTCTGCACACTATCGAATCCAAAGTTTATGCTGCCGGTTATGTGCAGCCTGTTGTCAAGGTCAATATTTCGGCAAATGTAGCCGGTGAGATCATGTTCTTAAATGTCAAAGAAGGGCAGGATGTCAAAAAAGGCGAATTACTTGCCCAACTGGACAAAGTGAGATATTCAGCAGATGTAGATCAAGCAAAGTCTTACTACCGTTCAACACTTTCAGCAAAAGAAGTAGCTGAAAAAGAATACAAGCGTGTTAAAAAACTGTATAAAGATAAAAATTACAGCGAGTCACAGTTTGATCAGGCTAAAGGACAATATGATCAAGCAGTTGGTGCTTTTGAGCAAGCTACTGCACGCCTGAAACAAGCCGAAGATAACTTGCGTAAAACAACCTTGGTTGCACCTATTGACGGAACAGTGATCGGTTTGCAAAAAGAACAGGGTGAAATGGCCCTTGGATCAACTTTCCAAGCCGATGTTGTTATGACTGTTGCTGATCTTTCCAGTATGGAAGTCGAAGTTGATGTCAACGAAAATGATATTGTTCGTGTTAATGCAGGCGATTCGGTGGATATTGAGATCGACGCATTGGCCGACACGGTTTTCAAGGGAATTGTTACTGAGATATCACAACTTGCCTCCACCATGGGTGCAGGTACCCAAAATGCGATAACAAACTTCAAAGTTACAGTTAAAATGCTAAACAACCCACCGGAGATCCGTTCAGGTATGAATGCAACGGTTGAGATACTGACCGACCGCAAGGTTGATGTTGTAGGTATTCCTATTCGTGCCGTTACAGTTCGCCCTGCCGATAAAGTTCGCAAGATGGAATCGGATGAAATGACGGGTAAACCCGAATTACTTGAAGTAGCATTTGTTATCGAAGAAGATAGCGTTCGTGCGGTTGAGCTTGAATTGGGCATTAATTCCGAAGATTTCTTTGAAGTAGTCAGTGGCGTTGATACAACGAATATGATCGTGATTGGAAATCATCAGGCACTGACCTTTGATCTTCAAACCGGTACTGTAGTTAAAGATGTCAATGATATAAAAAAGAAATAAAGATATTGATCTTTACTAGAAAAAAGGACAGATAATGCCATTATTAAAATTACGAAATATACATCGCGTGTATCAAATTGGCGATATAGAAGTAAGGGCTTTAAATGGAGTTGATATCGATGTCGAGAAAAACGAATACGTATCAGTTATGGGTCCTTCCGGCAGTGGTAAATCAACATTGATGAATATTATCGGATGTTTGGATACACCCACGAACGGTTCATATTATCTTGATGGAACATCTATTCATCAGGAGGTAAAAGATGGCTCCGGAACCGCAAGTGATGATCAGCTTGCGGTCATTCGCAATGAGAAGATCGGATTTATTTTTCAGACATTTAATCTTCTGCCCCGGATGACGGCATTACATAATGTTGAATTACCTCTGATATATGCCGGTGTTCCTCGATTGGAGCGTCTGGAACGTGCCAAAGCCGTTCTTGAGAGTGTACAGCTAGCGGACCGAATGTATCACCGACCGAATGAACTTTCCGGTGGACAGCGTCAGCGCGTTGCTGTAGCAAGAGCCTTAGTCAATAATCCATCCATTATTCTTGCTGATGAACCGACCGGTAACCTGGACAGTAAAACCGGTCATGATATCATGAACCTGATTTCCGCTCTGCACGATCAGGGAAATACGATCATCCTGGTAACGCATGAGCATGATATTGCAGAACGTGCAAGCCGTGTCATCAATATGTTAGATGGTAAAATCCACGAAGATAAAAAGAAGAAGTAAATTATGTTTAATCAACTTTACGAAAGCATCGTGATAGGTTTCAAGGCCGTTTTTCAGAGCAAAGGCCGGGCTTTACTGACCATGCTTGGGATTATCATCGGTATTTTATCGGTTAGTTTAATGGGCACCGCGATCAACGGCATTGATAACGTTTTCAATCAAACCTTGGGAATGTTCGGCGATGATGTACTTTATGTCCAGCAATTTCCCTGGTTCATGGGTGATGCCGACTGGTGGGAGTTTAGGAATCGACCGCAAATAAGAGAAGAATATTCCGAAAAGATATCTAAGCGTGCAGAATCAATTTCCTATGCCAGCGTTGAAATGAACCGAAGGGTGACCTTATCATACAAAGAAAATAATAGTGAAGGCGTGGACTTGGGG
>JAUVKP010000084.1 GCA_030596185.1 Fidelibacterota bacterium
CATCGTCATCCTGCCTGTGCCGATGAAAATCGGTAAAACGCTAGTTATTGGCTGGCGGGTTCAGCCCGCCAGCTGGCGGAGTCCCGCAGGGAGATCTACGCGAGCATGGTGATACGCGAAAGATTGACTTGAAATAGGTAATAATATAGTTCTTTAATATTTTTGAGAATCGCATTGACATAGAGATCCTGAATAAACCATCCACTGGATGCTTTTTCAGGATGACGATGTTTATTTTTCTTTATCTGTGAAATCTGCGGATAGTATTTTTTTACCGGTTTATTAACTGTCTTTCGTCAACCCAAAAAAACTCCACGATCTAAGAAATAATTTTATAAATCATTATTCTGAAAATAATTGAAGATAGTTTTTAAATACATATAAGCGATTTCGTTTTCCCCCGGATATTTCAAATAAAATATCTAATTTTTCCAGTTCTGTTATCAAGGTATAGGAAGCCGGCAATGATAAATTTGTAATATTACGGACATCTTCAGCTTTTACATAAGGATGTTCATATAATGAATTGATCACTTTTTGTGCTCTACCGGTTCTTGTTCCCATATCTTGAATAATAGCTTCAGTATTCTTTTTAAGCTTAAGAATATTATCGAAAGTGTTAATTCCTTTTTTTGATGTTTCAATAATTCCTTCCAGAAAAAATCGTAACCATCGGGACAGATCGTTATTTTCTCGAACGAGTGTTAAGTTATCATAATATAAAGCTCTGTTTTTTTCAAAAAAATCAGACAAATAAAGCACCGGTTTCTTTAATATTCCTCTATTTATTAAGTATAGAGGAATGAGTAAGCGCCCAATTCGACCATTTCCATCTAAAAAGGGGTGGATTGTTTCAAATTGATAATGATAAAGTGCAATTTTAATTAAATCCGGTAATATGATATTCTCATTATTAATAAAATTATCGAGATCGCTCATTAATTCATTTAAAGATGTAAAATTTGGTGGAACAAATGTTGCATTATTTATTGATGAGCCACCAATCCAGTTTTGACTTTCTCTAAAACTCCCGGGGTATTTCCTTTCTCCGCGAACGCCTTGCATTAGTCGTTCATGTGCTTCACAAATTAATCTGGAAGAAAAAGGTATTTTTTTCAATTCTTTGATCGACCATTCCATGGCAAGTATATAATTTTGGACTTCTTCCCAATCATCGCGTTTATCCAGAGGAATATTTGCCTCGTCAAGTAACGCATCTTCCATTTTGGTTTGCGTTCCCTCAATTTTACTACTTAATGTTGCTTCTTTGGCTACATGAAGACGAATATAGAGATCAATATTGGGAATATACTCAGAATACATATCCAAGCGTCCCAATTCTCTGTCAGCTCGACTTAATAACTGAATAATATTCATATCATCAAGTATCCAATTTCTGCTGATCATTGATGGTTGAAAACTCTTGTGGTAACCTTGATCCTGATAATTGCCTGAACGAAATTGTTTCATTTTATCCTCAAAACTTAAATACATACAATTCTTATTAAAGAATATAGCAATAATATTTAATAAGGCAAGGTCTTATTTAAAATAATAAACAATTTCTTTATTAATGATCCGGTGATTTAAATTTTGGGCATTAAAATGAAAATAATAAAAAATATCAGTACCTGATACGTACTGTTTGAAATTAATATTAATGATTAATCTATGATTTAGATTCTTTGTGCCTTTGGGTTACTTTGCGCCTTTCCTTCTACGCTCCGAATGACCGGAGCTTCGCAGGACAAGTGTGTGAGCTTATTTAACTATTCCAAAAAATTCACAGATCCAATAAGGCAGATGAAAATTCACATCTTTTCAGAAAAGAGAGTATTTTGCACCTTGGCTAATTTTATCTCCCGGATCGATCAATAAACGATGACCGGTTTGGCGATTTTGTTTGGATTAACGCTTTCATGCAAGATGGATGGCGAAGCAAATAATATTCTCGCAGGCATGCCAGTGATGAATATCTTGTTGTTTTCAATATCATCAATGTTCTTTATGCGCTAGATCATAGCCCCATCAAGGTCTATGCAGACAAAAAAACTTAATTTTTCTTACATTCCTATGGTCTTGATGAGCTTGTCAAAAGGCTGATTGAATTTTTCAACACCTTCATCTTCAAGTTGGCGGGTGACCGTATCCAGGTCTATGCCCAATTCCTGTAATTTGATGAGCACATTTTCTGTTTCAGGAATATTGTCCTCAATACGGCTCGCCGGATCGCCATGATCACGGTAGGCATTCAGTGTTGCAACAGGAAGGGTGTTGACTGTGCCGGTCCCAATAATAGGGTCTACATATTTTATATCGCTTTCTTCCGGGTTTTTGGTTCCGGTACTTGCCCATAACAAACGCTGGACCTGTGCCCCTTCTTCCGCAAGGTTGGCAAATGATTCACTGCCGAATTTGTTTTTATACTTTTGATAGGCGATCTTAGCACAAGCGATCGCGGTTTGACCCTTAAGCTCTTGAGCGGTATCGTTCAATAAAATGTCCACTAAGGTATCAATACGGCTTAAGAAAAAACTGGCAACTGAGGCAATACCATTTAGACTTTTGCCTTTTATTGCACGAAGCTTCAATCCTTCGATATAAGATTGCATAACGGCATGATAGCGCTTCAGTCCGAAGATCAATGTCACATTTACATTTATGCCTTCACTGATCAGTTGAGTGACCGCCGGCAATCCTTTGATGGTGGCGGGTACTTTGATCATCACATTTGGACGGTCCAATTCCTGCCATAAGCGGCGGGCTTCAGTTATGGTTCTTTCGGTATCATGTGCCAGGTGGGGGTTAACTTCCAGACTGACAAATCCATCCCGGCCATGGGTCTTATCATAGACCGGCCGAAAACAGTCAGCGGCATCACGGACATCTTTGATACTCAAAATATCATAGATCTTTAATGCGGAAAGTCCCTGATCGCTAAGTTCGTGGATAGAGTCTTTGTAGATCGAACTGTTTGCAATGGCTTTTTCAAAAATGGCGGGGTTCGAGGTGATCCCACTAAGTCCATCTTTATTTATCAGGTCTTGAAGCTCTCCATTATGGATCATGTCACGCCGGATGTAATCCAGCCAAACGGATTGTCCGTATTTGTTCAATTTAATTAATGAATTCATATTTTACTCGATGATGACCATTTCCAATTGAGGATCTCCGGCATATCTACGCCGTTTTTATTTATATATTCTGTGTGTTCCGCCAATTTGGCTTTCATCATATGCTTAAGTGTGGCTCCGTTAACACCAACATGCGGAACGCGTTTGATCACATCCAAAACAAGATGAAAGCGATCAAGTTGGTTTAAGACCATCATATCAAAGGTGGTTGTGATCGTTCCTTCTTCTTTGTAGCCGCGGACATGAATATTCTCATGATTGGTGCGACGGTAAGTCAGTCTGTGTATCAGCCATGGATAACCATGAAACGCAAAGATGATGGGTTTATCCTCGGTAAAGAGAATGTCAAAATCATCATCACTCAATCCATGAGGATGCTCTTCATCGGGTTGAAGTTTCATCAGATCGACCACGTTGATCACTCTGATCTTTAGCTTGGGCAAATGTTTCCGAAGAATTGTGACAGCCGCTAAGGTTTCCAAAGTAGGAACGTCGCCACAACAAGCCATGATAACATCCGGCTCGCCTTCGTCGTTGCTGGCCCAGTCCCAAACACCGATTCCTTCCGTACAATGTGCAACTGCCTCACTCATGGTTAGCCATTGCGGGGCCTGGTATTTTCCTGCGACCACCACATTTACATAATCCCGGCTGCGCAGGCAATGGTCCCAAACCGATAGCAAACAATTTGCGTCGGGGGGCAAGTAAACGCGGATAATGGACGCTTTCTTGTTTACCACATGATCCAAAAATCCGGGATCCTGATGTGTAAATCCATTGTGGGCTTGCTGCCAAACGTGGGACGCCAATAAATAATTAAGCGATGCAATCGGTTTGCGCCACGGTAATTCTGCCGTTATTTTCAACCACTTTGCATGTTGATTAAACATGGAGTCGATAATATGTATAAATGCTTCGTAACTGGTAAACAAACCGTGCCGTCCGGTCAAGAGATAACCTTCCAACCAGCCTTCACATAAATGCTCGCTGAGGATCTCCATTACCCGTCCGTCAGTTGCCAAAAATTCGTCGTTTGCTTCTATTGAAGCATTCCATTGTCGGCGAGTAACATCAAACACTGCATTGAGTCGGTTCGATAGAACCTCGTCCGGACCAAAAATACGAAAATTGCGTTCATCTTGATTCAATTTGATCACATCGCGGAAAAAATTGCCCAGTTCGCCGGTATCGGCTGCTTTTACCGAGCCGGGTACGGGAACATCTACCGCATAATCCCTAAAATCAGGCATATTGAGGTCTTTTAATAATAAGCCACCGTTTGCATGAGGATTTGCGCCCATTCGGCGATCGCCTTTGGGGGCAAGATCGACGAGTTCCGGCAATAATCGACCTTGTTCGTCAAATAATTCTTCCGGACGATAACTTTTCATCCATTTTTCAAGAAGATTCAAATGCTCGGGATTATCTTTATTGACCTGCAGAGGAACTTGATGCGATCGGTAACTGCCTTCTACCTGATGTCCGTCAACCACTTTAGGTCCGGTCCAGCCTTTGGGTGAGCGTAGAATGATCATTGGCCAGCGAGGACGATCGGGTTTATGTTTGTCGCGTGCTCTTTGTTGGATGCCTTTAATGGACAGGATCGCTTTTTCCAATGCGGCAGCCATTTTTTGATGCATTGCCTCGGGTTCATTGCCTTCTACCACGATGGGGGACCAGCCGTAGCCGCGGAATAAGCAATCCAGCTCTTCATCACTGATACGCGCCAAAACGATCGGATTGGCGATCTTATATTCATTTAAATGTAAAATAGGGAGTACGGCTCCGTCATGCTCAGGATTTAGGAATTTGTTCGAATGCCACGACGTAGCCAAAGCACCTGTTTCGGCTTCACCATCCCCAACCACACAGGCTGCGATCAGATCAGGATTATCGTAAACGGCTCCAAAAGCATGGCTCAATGAGTACCCAAGTTCACCGCCTTCATGGATGGATCCCGGACATTCGGGAGAGACATGGCTGGGTATTCCGCCGGGGAATGAAAATTGAGTAAACAGTTTTTTTAGTCCTGCGGTATCACGGGTAATATGGGGATAAACCTCACTGTAGGTTCCTTCCAAATAGGTATGGCTAACCGTGGTGGGACCACCGTGACCCGGACCTGAAATATAGATCATATCCAGATCGTGCTCTTTGATGACGCGATTAAGATGGACATAGATGAAATTTTGCCCGGGAGAAGTGCCCCAATGGCCCAATAAAGTTGGCTTTATATGAGCTAGTTTTAAAGGTTCTCTTAGCAGGGGATTGTCCCAAAGATAAATTTGTCCAACTGATAAATAATTAGATGCACGCCAATAGGCATCCATTTTATGTAGTAATTCCGGTGACAAAGTTTTTTCTGTATTTGGTGCTTTCATTGTAGGCTCCTTTAACATGCATTGAAGTATTTTATCGAATATAAACTATTTATCAGTGAAACGAGTAAATATTATTTGGGTGCTGTGCTATTCCGTTAGCCCAAAAAACTCACAGATCCAATA
>JAUVKP010000088.1 GCA_030596185.1 Fidelibacterota bacterium
AAAGCATCTGCAAGGATTCTTCTGCTTCCCGAATTATTCTCGGTGAGACAAAATGGGAGGGTTAACAATGATGCATTATGATGTGATCTGTATTGGTGGTGGACCTGCCGGACTTGCAGCCGCACTTGCAGCAAAAAAGAATGGAGCAAAAAAAGTTTGTATTATAGAGCGCGATCTTGAGTTAGGCGGAATATTACAACAATGTATTCATAACGGTTTTGGATTACACACATTTAAAGAAGATCTGACCGGACCGGAATATGCTCAACGATTCATTGATAAAGTTGCAGAAAGCGATATTGAGGTTAAAACCGATACCATGGTATTGGAAATTGGAAAAGATAAATATGTTTACACAATAAATCCCAAAGAAGGCTACCAAAAATTATCCGCTAAAGCGATTGTCCTTACCATGGGATGCCGCGAGAAGACACGAGGTGCATTGGCGATTCCGGGCACCCGCCCTGCAGGGGTTATGACAGCCGGCACCGCCCAAAGACTGGTAAATATTGAAGGTTTTATGGTAGGTAAGAAAGTCGTGATCCTGGGTTCAGGTGACATTGGACTCATTATGGCTCGCCGCATGACACTTGAAGGCGCCAAGGTCCTTGCAGTGGTCGAATTGATGCCGTATTCAAGCGGTTTGACTCGAAATATTGTGCAGTGCCTTAATGATTATCAAATTCCTTTGCTATTACAGCATACGGTCACCAATATTTACGGGAAAGATCGCTTGGAAGCTGTGGAAGTATCTGAAGTGAATGATAAATTTGAACCCATTCCAGGTTCGGAAAAGAAATTTGATTGTGATGCCTTGTTATTGTCTGTCGGACTTTTACCTGAAATAGAATTACCTTTTGCGGCTGATATCGTTATGGATAAACGGACACGCGGTCCAAGGGTCAATGAATCCATGGAAACATCTATCTCCGGAATCTTTGCCTGTGGGAATGTGGCTCATGTGCATGATCTTGTAGACTTTGTTACCATAGAGAGTCAAAAAGCCGGCAGATTCGCAGCGGAATATTCTAAAGGCAATCTAAGCACAGGGAAAAGGATATGTTCTCTGGCAGGCGAAGGAATATCCTATATTGTACCGCAAGAGATCAGAACACAAAATTGTCAAAACGAGTTAGAATTATATTTCAGGGTTAATCGGGTTTACAATAATGTAAAAATTGTTCTCCGTATAGATGATGAAATTATTAAAGAAACCAAAAAACGACATCTCGCGCCCGGGGAAATGGAAAGTATCAAGATCAAACCTGAATTGTTAATTAATGCTGATAGCTTGGGTTTGGAAATTGAGTAAATAAAATGTTGAAATGTTAAAATGTTGAAGTGTTGAAGTGTTGAAAAGAGTTGAAGAAAGGGAGGGAGTTTAAGAGTTAAGGGACGATAAATAAGAATTAGAGGTGGACGAAATGGAAAATAATGAGTATTTGTTTAGTTTTGAAAAGTTGACCGTATGGAATGATGCGAGAGATTTTATTACTGAGATCTATGAGCTGACAGATAACTTTCCTTTTAAAGAGAGGTTTGGCCTTTCAAGTCAGATTCAAAGAGCCGCAGTTTCAGTTGCTGCAAATATAGCAGAGGGTTCTTCCAGGTTCTCTAAGAAAGATTTTGCACGTTATTTGCAAATATCGTATGGAAGTTTAATGGAAGTACTGAGTCATGCTTATGTAGCATATGATAGGAAATATTTAGTCAATGATGAACTGAAAAATATTAGGAAAAAAGTTGGAATGATATCAAGCAAATTAAATTCATTAAGCAGATCACTTAAGTAAAGTATTTTTCAACATTTCAACGCTTCAACCAAAAAACATTATACAAATGAAAGCAAAATTATATAAATTTCAACATGGATAAAATGAATTTTAAAGCATTATATCTTGGATTTGGTTCGAATCTGGGTGATTCGGGGCATTTGGTAACCCGTGCTATTAAAGAAGTTGCGAGCAATCCTCATATAGAATTCGTAAAACAAAGTGCATTATGGCGAACGGCGCCACTTTATGATGTATCCCAGCCGAATTTTGTGAATGCCGTTGCTAAATATCACAGTGATCTTGATCCTTTTGAGATTCTTAACTTCACATCCGAGATTGAAACACGTTTTTTCAGACAACGAGATCCGTCGCGCCCAATGGGTCCACGGACGCTTGATATAGATATTATTTTCTACGGAGATATCATTCTTGAAACGGATAAATTAACCATTCCTCATGCCAGATTTAAGGAAAGAAAATTTATTCTTTTTCCCATGAGTGAAATTGATGTAACTTACCAAGTTCCCGGAACATCATTGAACATTGCAGACTATATCCTACGGTGTCCGGATAAATCAAAGGTGGAGAAGATATGACGGGTCCCGCATATTACATCGCGATCGAAGGAGTTATAGGTGTTGGTAAGACAAGCTTAGCTAAAATACTATCACAACGCCTGAATAGTCGCCTTATACTTGAAAAATTTGAAGAAAATCCCTTTTTATCCGATTTTTATCAGGATCGGCATCGTTATGCATTTCAGACGCAGCTCTTTTTTCTTCTCAGTCGTTACCGTCAACAAATGGAAGTATCCCAAACGGATGTTTTTCATCGAAGTATTGTAACAGATTATATTTTTGCAAAAGACCGTCTCTTTGCTTATATCAACTTGGATGAAAAAGAACTTCATCTCTACGATCAATTATATACAATTTTATCTAAAGAGATCACTAAACCCGATCTGGTTATCTACTTGCAGGCTGATCCCGATCGTTTGATGAAAAATATTGATTTGCGCGATCGTGATTATGAACGTGATATGGATAGGGATTATATTGATTCACTCAACCAATTTTATAATCAATTCTTTTTCCATTATAATGATACACCCTTGTTGATCATCAATACTACCGAAATTGACTTCGTAAACAAAAAAGAGGACCTTGATGAGGTCATGAAATATATCCAACAACCCCCGTTGGGAACAAAATACTACAAAGCAGGAACTACAGAATGAGCTTTTTATTTAAGCTAATACTCGTTGTGATCTTTATTTACTTGATCTATACGATATTCATTAAACAAAAAAAATACAATGATCCCTATACTAATCCGGGGGAAAAACAAGATACTCCGGATGTTGAAAATGATACTTCTGTTCAAAAGAAAATTGACATGTCGGATGTTGAAGATGCCGATTACAAAGAAATTAAGTAGTAAGATTAAAGCTAAGGTTAAGGTACAAGAAATTCATTATCTCGTTTATCATGTTAATCCTGTCTAAACACCATCTTGTATATCTTGTTATCCCGTCTTAATTTTTATCCGCTTGTCCTGTCAGAGAAGCAGGTCAATTCATATTATCAAACAACTGGTAGGATTTATCATGGATCATAAACGAGTACTGGTAACCGGTGCATCATCCGGTATAGGCAGATCTATTGCCGAATTGCTTTTACAACAAGGCTTTGATGTTTTAGGCACTTCACGAGATCCCGAAACGATCAAAAATAAACTTTCAGAAGTAAAGTATTTTGCTCTGGATCTGCAGGATCCTAAAAGTATTGATGCCTTAGTCCCTAAGCTTGGCGATATTGATATTCTGATCAATAATGCAGGGCAGGGACAGATTGGGCCGTTGGAAGAAGTCCCCATTGAAAAAGTCCGCTCATTATTTGAGGTTAATTTATTCGGGATCGTTCACTTGACACAAGCGATATTACCCTCTATGAGAAAAAAAAGAAACGGACTGATCATTAACCTTTCTTCGATGTCGGGAATATTTGGTGTAGGATTTACCTCTGTGTATTGCGGTACAAAATTCGCTGTTGAAGGTATGTTTCGCTCTTTAAGGCAAGAAGTTAGGCCATTTGGTATAAAAGTAGTCATGATCGAGCCGGGTTATGTATCAACAGGATTTGAGCAAGAACGCTTTATCGATAAATCTTCCGATTATTATGAAAACGCAAAAATTTTCAAGGCAATAAGAGATCATAATATAGAAACAGGAGTGCCGCCTCAAGAGGTAGCTGAAAAAGTATTATTTGTTATTAAACAAAAAGATCCCAAACCGGGATATCCTGTTGGTGGCGATGCACCCCGCAATGCTTTCCTAAGCAGGATATTACCTGTTCGATTGGTTGAATGGTTTCAGAGAAGAAAATTCAGTAAGAAGTAAGTAGTAAGATATCTAATATATATCCTACATCTTGATCTTCACTCCGAACTCCCATACACCGAACCCCGGACTCTTTTGTCTTTCCCCCTACGCTACCAACTTCGCCTCATCCTACGCCAAGGCTACGGATGACAAGAAGGCTACGCTGGTCAAGAAAACTACGGAGGATAAATTATGCTTTTGCCTTTTGCCTTGTTAGATTCATGCCTGTTCGTTACATTGTAAAGCAAACAAAATTAAACAGTGAGGATAAGAGATGAAGAAATTAATACTATTGGCATCTATTTTACTATTATTGTTATCATGCCAAAAGGAAACCCGTCCAAATATCATTTTTATTATGTCAGATGATCATGCGGAAAAAGCTATCAGTGCTTATGATAGTTCATTGATCAAAACACCGAATATAGACCGTTTGGCGACAGAGGGAATTCGTTTTGAGAATTCCTATGTCACAAATTCCATTTGTGCACCAAGTCGTGCAGTCCTCTTGACCGGTAAATATGGCCATATTAATGGGAAGCGTGATAATAGAGATACCTTCAATCCAAATCAAATGACTTTCCCAAAATTACTTCAAGAAGCGGGGTATCAAACTGCTGTGATCGGAAAGTGGCATCTAAAATCCACTCCGGAAGGATTTGACAACTGGCGCGTTTTAAAAGGACAGGGCAGGTATTACAACCCCTTATTCTACGAAAACGGCGATACGGTCAAATATGAGGGTTATACGACCGATCTGATCACTGATTTCGCACTGGAATTCCTGGATAACAGAGATAAAGACAAACCATTCTGTCTGTTATTTCATCATAAGGCACCGCATCGTAATTGGATGCCGGCTCCTCGTCATATAGGAATGTTCAAGGATACAAAATTTCCCCTGCCTGAAACATTTTATGATGACTACAAGACAAGAGAAAAAACCGCAGGAACTCAGGACATGGAAGTTAAGAACATGTACAGCGGTTATGATATGAAGATCCATTTTCTTGAAGGCGAACGGGAGATGAACACCGGGGGAGGCCGGAGTACGAATTTTGATGGTACCAATAGTTGGAAGAATGTTTATTCAGCCTTAACACCGGAGCAAAAAGAGGTATTCGATTCTTATTACGATCAGGTTAATGAGGAATATCGCAATGCAAATTTAAGCGGTAAAGAGCTTGAAGAATGGAAATACCAACGCTATATGGAAGATTATTTGGCATGTATTGTATCGGTCGATGAGAATATAGGTCGCGTATTGGACTATTTGGAAGACAACAAACTGGATAAAAATACGATC
>JAUVKP010000047.1 GCA_030596185.1 Fidelibacterota bacterium
GCCGGACGCAAGGTTGCAGATCTGATGAGTGAACAACTTCAAGCCGGATACTACACCGTCAACTTCGATGCTAGCGTTCTCCCCAGTGGCGTATATTTATATCGCTTAACTGCCGGTGAGTTCTCTTCAGTAAAGAAGATGACATTGCTTAAGTAAGCTGCTTAAGGATATAAAAAAAGGGCTGAGTAAAATCAGCCCTTTTTTGTTAAAAATCTAATTGACTCAATGAAAAAAATGAGCATTGCCCCAATGAACCAATACCATGATTGAGGCAATGACAAAAATTCACATTGACTCAATGAACTATCAGTTCCATTGAGTCAATCAAAATTGAAAATTATTGTTTCCATCAAGCTTCTCTATACTTATATTTGACTGTTAAAATAAGGGACTAAACATGAAGAAAAAATGGTTTCACAATAAGACAAGAATGATTATTCAATTACTTATTCTAGCACTTATTGTTGGCACACTTATAGTGGGTGCCGTTAAAGCAAATTATACTCCGGACATGGAAAAATACTGCCCCTTTGGCGGACTCATGTCTTTTGGATCAAAATTGAACATCGGTACGATGTCTTGTGCGATCAGTGAAACACAGGTCTTTATCGGGCTTGGATTAGCGCTGATGATCGTACTGGTTGGTAAACTGTTCTGTAGCTGGATCTGTCCGGTTGGAACAGTTAGCGAATGGTTCAATAAGATCGGCGAACGCTTAGGTGTTTCATTTACTTTAAAGGGAGTACTTGACCGTATTCTCCGTTTTGGGAAGTATGTATTACTGTTCTTTGCGGCATACATTACCATGGGCAGTTCCGAACTGTGGTGTAAAAAATTCTGTCCCTATTTCGGCCCGGTCAGCGGTTTTAATTTCGATACAGTTCTGCTGCTCTCATTGTTAGCCATGGGTGCTGTTATAATCGGCTCGATCTTTATCAAAAAATTCTGGTGTAAATATTTTTGTTTTCTTGGAGCATTAAGTAATGTTTTTGCAAATATATTGATCACCGGTCCGATCATACTTGTTTATGTGATCCTTCTGCTTGTAGGCGTTAAGGTACCGATCTTCTGGCTATTGCTGGTATTGGTCGCTGCGACTGCATTGACTGAATCACTACGATTCAAATTTTTCTCGATTTCACCATTCAAGATCCGCAGAAGCGAATCATCCTGTACAAGTTGCAGTGTATGTGATATTAATTGCCCTGAAGGTATTGACGTAAGCAAAGAAGATCCGATCACTCATCCCGATTGCACACTCTGCCTGGATTGTGTAAAAGCTTGTCCTGTAAATGACACGCTTAAGGTAAAGGGCGGCCGTTGGATGCCTCTTGTGGTTTTGGTGATCGTGGTTGCTTTGGCGCTGATCCTGGCAAAACAATTTCCTATGGCAACCTTATCTGAACGTTGGGGTACCTACGAACAAGCCGATTCCTTAAATACTGTTGAAAAAGTCATTTTTGAAGATCTTAGTACTGTACAATGTTATGGTTCAGCTAAATCTATGAAGAACAAAATGGTTAGATTTAAAGGTATTGTTGGCTTGGATGTTTGGGCATCAAAACATAAAGCAGCTGTTTTCTATGATTCCTCAACAATGACGGAAACAGATGTAAAACGTGCTGTTTTCGCACCTTCAAAATATAATATTCAAAAGGGTGTTGCTCTAGCGGATGCTCCTGAAAAATTGGTCGCTTACCGTGTAGGGGTTTGGGAATTATGGGATGGTAACGATAATGCAGATGTTTATCGTTTGCTTATGAAGAACAAAGGCGTATATGGTTTCTCTACCGAATTTGGTGAACCGGTATATGTAATTATTTACATGGATCCTGAAAAAATTAAGGCAGCAGAGATTAAAGAAATGATCGAAGTTGATGAGTACGAATATGTACAAAAGGGCGAAACACTAACGAAAAAACTTCATTTCGAATTGGAAAATGAAGGTGAATACGTCGATACTCTTTCTTATCTGGATTATAGAAAATTGTTTTTCTCAGCATATGACAGAACGTTCAATAATTACCGGACGAAGAATAAAGAAGACATAAGTGTATTTGAAGTTGATTTTCTGAATGCCGAGAATTCTACGGTTATTCGCAAAATGAGCTATTTGACCTCTCATATGTCCTTTGAACCGGGTACCCTTCGCCTGCGAACGGAATTTACCGATCATCCTGTCCTGCAGGTCTATTTCATGCCTGACAGTACGAACGCGGATAATATTATGATGCATCTTGAAAAAGAAATGTTAACCATAATGACACGTGACGGGGTCAAAGAAGATAAAAATATCTTTAAATTTGAAAAATCATTTACGGTTAAACCGCTGAAGTAATTCCTTTACTGATATTAAATGTAGAGACGCGATTTATCGCGTCTCTTTCTTTTTATACCTCAAAAAAAATATGTGTGGGAATGATGAAAAATGAAACATGTCATCCCGGAAAAATTTTGCAGAAATTTTATCCGGGATCTCATTTATTGATCACTCGCTCATTTTAAACAGGAATCCAACAGTTTAGATCCCGGATAAGATTACCACCGGCAATCTTTCCGGGATGACATACTTTATTTTTAACCGTTCATCGTTCATCGTTCATCATTCATCGTTCATCGTTTTTTCTTGCCTTAAGTTCCTGATAAACACTATATTGCTAATGAACTAAAAACATTTGCTTTCGATAATATATTTGCTATATTTCTGAGCTATTTTGGAGATTGGAATGCTTGAACAGTTACGGGACAATTTACAATCGATCTTTAAAAACTTACGGGGCCTGGGCAAGATCACGGAACAGAACGTGTCTGAGGCATTACGCGAGGTTCGCAGAACCCTGCTTGAAGCTGATGTCAACTACACCGTGGCCAAGTCATTTATTGCCCGGGTGAAAGAAAAAGCCCTGGGTGAAAAAGTCCTCACAAGCATTACTCCCGGCCAGTTGGTGGTCAAGATCATCCATGATGAAATGATCAATCTTCTGGGCGAAGCGCACGTTCCTTTACAACTTGATGGTCTTCCTCCCGCCATGATCATGGTGGTAGGCTTGCAAGGGTCCGGTAAAACAACCTTTGTGGCTAAACTGGCGAAGCAATTGAAAGAATCCGGCAAGCGGCCCATGCTTGTGGCTGCGGACATTTACCGTCCTGCCGCTATCGATCAATTGGTGGTTCTCGGTCAGCGTATCGGGGTGCCGGTTTACAGGGAAGACAGTAAAAATGCCGTGAAGATTTGCAAGCATGCGCTTGCTGAAGCACGACAGAGTGATGTGAATGTATTGATCTTTGATACTGCGGGTCGATTACATATTGATGACACCATGATGGACGAGGTGGGTAATATTCATAAAGAATTGAAGCCCAAGGAAATCCTATTCGTGGCTGATGGTATGATCGGACAGGATGCCGTGAATGCGGCAAAGGCTTTTAACGAACGCTTGGACATCTCAGGTATTGTTCTGACCAAATTGGACGGAGATACACGGGGTGGGGCAGCATTGTCCATACGAAGTGTGACAGGAAAGCCGATCAAGTATATATCTCTTGGCGAAACTTTAGATGATTTGGAGCTTTTTTATCCGGATCGTTTTGCCAATCGCATTCTCGGTAAGGGCGATGTTGTCTCCCTGGTTGAAAAGGCTCAAGAAGCCTTTGATGAAAAAGAAGCCGAAAAACTGGAAAAGAAGATCAAGAAGAATGCCTTCGATCTTCAGGATTTTCAGAACCAACTGAAGAGCCTGAAGAAGATGGGATCACTTTCTTCCTTGGTTGACATGATTCCCGGAGCACAGAAATTTAAGAATGCTCAGGTGGATGAAAGTCAGTTTGCTCGGACACAGGCTATCCTGAATTCGATGACCAATAAAGAAAAGGAAAAGCCCAATATCATCAATGCAAGCAGGCGGAAACGCATTGCTGTTGGCTCCGGCACCCAGGTGATGGATGTCAATCGACTCTTGAATCAGTTTGATCAGATGAGGAAGATGATGAAACGAGTAAATAAAATGAAACTTCCAAAACAGGCAATGGGAAACATGAACAACTTGCCTTGGAACTAAAGGAGAATTACAGTGTCAGTACGGATTCGGTTAACAAGAATGGGAAGAAGGAATCGTCCTTTCTACCGTGTAGTAATCGCAGATTCACGCAGCCGTCGCGACGGTCGCTTTATTGAACAAATTGGAACATACGATCCAATTAAGCAAGATAAGAATTTCGCAGTCAAAGAAGATCGCATCTTTCATTGGTTGAGAGTTGGCGCACAACCTTCAGATACAGTAAAACGCTTACTGTCTAAAGAAGGGATCATGCTAAAATGGCATCTCGAAACAAGCAATCTTACAGAAGATAAAAAGAAACAAGAATTCCAGAAATGGGAAATGGCTAAAGAAAACAAAGAAAACGCCAAAGCCGACAAAAAAGCAGCTAAAAAAGTCGAAGAAGTTGAAAAGGTTGAAGAAGTTGAAGCGGTTGAAGCTATAGAAGAAGCACCTGTAGAGGAAAAACCGGTTGAAACTCCAGCTGAAGAAGAAAAAGTTGAAGCAGTTGAAAAGGTTGAAGCTGTAAAAGAGGCTCCTGCAGAGGAAAAAGCTTCCGCCTCCGCTACCACCGCCGGTGAACCTATGGCGGTCAAGGAAGCTACGGAGGACGTGCCGGAAGAAGTTGAAACACCGGAAACAAAAGAAGATACACCCAAAGCTGAGTAATCGGTTACGGGGATTAATAATCAACAAGAACCACTAAAGAACTAGAAATTCAAATTGAAAGGGAATACCATGCAAGAATTTGTAGAATCGATTGTGAAACGTTTGGTTGATAATCCGGATGAGGTTAAAGTTACTAAGATCGAGAGCGAAAATAATACGATCTATGAATTGACTGTCGCTCCTGAAGATCTCGGTAAAGTCATTGGCAAACACGGTCGGACCGCGCAAGCTTTGCGAACACTGTTGACAGCAGTTTCAGCAAAGGCAGGACAAACGCGTTCGACACTTGATATTATCGATAGATAGTTCAGAGTAACATGCCTTTTACGATCATTGCTTACATTGGAAAGTCCTATGGTCTGGGGGGTAAGTTTTATCTTTCTGAACCGAAGATAGACGCTCAGGCGTTACGCTCATTGAAATATGTATATGTTGGCAACGGTGTTGAACCGGATGAGGTTCTTAAGATCAGCTCGGTGGAAGAGCGGGGTGCACGATTGTGTATCGGGCTCGAATCGATCGATTCTAAAGAACAAGCAATCCGATTGACACATAGCGCTGTATTCATTACGGAGAAACAGGCGAAGCTTTTACCGGAGCTCAAAAAAGATATATCTTATATCGGTTTCCGCGTCCTTGAGGATGGGGAAGAACTGGGAACGGTAACGGACTGGCTGTCTCAGCCGGCACAAGACATCATAACATTTACGACAATGAACGGATCAACTGTAATGGTTCCCTTTGTCGACGAATTTATCGAATCCGTTGACGAGAAGAAGGGGATCCTTCATGTCCATTTATTGGAAGGAATGCTCGATGATAATTGATGTGCTGACTTGTTTCCCCGAGATGATCAACCCGGTCATTTCCGAGAGCATGGTCAAACGAGCTCAGGAAAAAGGCCTGGTTACTATACGGGTACATGACCTGCGGGAATTTTCCGCAGACAAACACCGCAAAACCGATGATTATCCTTTCGGTGGCGGTGATGGTATGGTCATGACCCCGCAGCCGCTTTATGATGGCATTCGCACCCTCTTGCAACAAGCACCTGACGGTGTCCGAAGCCGTGTTCTCTTTCCCACACCGGATGGCGTGGTATTTAAGCAGGAACAGGCCGAAGAGCTCTCACATGAAGAGCATTTGATCTTTGTATGCGGACACTACAAGGGGATCGATCAGCGCATTAGAGAGCTGCTGATCACCGACGAAATATCCATCGGGGATTATGTACTTACAGGAGGAGAGATCTCATCCATAGTTATTATGGATGCCATCATCCGCCTTATTCCCGGTGTACTTAGCGAGATAAATTCTGCGTTAAGTGATTCGTTCTCGGATCCCTTGCTCGATTGTCCCTGGTACACCCGCCCTGAGGTATTCGAAGGCGAGAAAGTACCGGATGTGCTATTGAGTGGGCATCATGCCAACATTGACGCATGGAGAAAAGAAGAACGAATTAATAAAACAAAAGAACGCAGACCCGATATGTGGAAAGCATATCAGGATAAAGGAGATGACAAGAATGGATAAGACACAAGTCGCGGCAATTGGCCACTTGAAAGATGACATTCCGGAATTCAAAGCCGGAGATACGCTGGTCGTAGACGTTAAAGTCCGCGAAGGCGATAAAGAACGTATTCAGCAATTCAAAGGTATTTGTATTGCACGCAAAGGTACAGGGATCAATGCTACATTTATGGTAAGAAAAATTTCTAACGGTGTTGGCGTAGAACGTATTTTCCCGGTACATTCACCGAATGTTGCAAAGATCGAAAGAATCACGATTGGTAAAGTTCGCAGATCAAAAATTTACTACATTCGTGAGCTTAAAGGCAAGAAAGCGACCCGCGTCAAAGAATTACGCAAATAGTCGTATTTTTACTTGCAATTAGGGGCGAAAAACATTAAAATTTTCGGCTTTTGAAATTGATATTTTTATAATATCCGTGGCTCTGTAGCTCAGTCGGTAGAGCAGGGGACTGAAAATCCCTGTGTCCCTGGTTCGATTCCGGGTGGAGCCACACTTAACTACCCTGTAAACAATAGTTTACAGGGTTTGTTTTTTTAGGCCAATTTGTTGTGAAATATAGCCAAAACAGGCGAAAAATGGGCAATTATGATAGGGATGGTCGTTTTTTGGTCAGTTTTTGGGCAACACGATACCAAAAAACAGAGCAAAACTCGCCATATAATATCTATTATATTGCAAAAAGCCACCTGGGTAGTAGTTTGACAGATCAGTGTGTTTGAATAGAGAAATTAAAACAACCCTTTTGTGATTATAAATATTATTGTACATTATAGAGTATCAACGAAGCTAAGCAGATCATTGAAACCTGAAAAGATGATTATAATCATCACAACTCTATGGTTTATTAAATTAGATGCCTCAGATGACGGTTTATACTAACACATGACACTGTCTGAATATAAGGGAAATTCTTTTGCCAAAAGTATATAGGAATCCATATGACCACAAGGAATAATAATCTAACACATAAAGAAATCCTTAAATTTATTGAAAACCAACCCATCCGGATATCTATATTTGGGGAATTCAGTTCGGGTAAAACAACTCTAATTAATGGGCTGATTGGTGAAGCTATCTTATCGGTTGCTGTTGATCCAACTACTGCAGTGCCAACATATATCCGTTTTGCAAATGAGTTTAATATTTTAGTTCTTCTCAAGAATGGTAATAAATTACGATTATTTGAGGACAACCCTCCCTTTTGGACCTGTTTTGTGGGTCGGCAATCTGTATTAAACACTCTTAAGAAACAGGAAGCAATGATTCGGAA
>JAUVKP010000236.1 GCA_030596185.1 Fidelibacterota bacterium
CAAATTAGTACATACACAGTACCAAGCCATTCGTAAAGAAGTCGCAAAGGTTATTATCGGTCAAGATGATATTCTTGAGGCCTTGCTTATCGCATTTTTTTCCAAGGGACATGCACAGCTTGTAGGTGTTCCCGGATTGGCAAAGACCATGATGATCCAATCTCTTGCGGATGTAATGGATCTTCACTTCAAACGTATCCAATTTACGCCGGATCTCATGCCTTCAGATATTACCGGTACGGAAGTGATCGAAGAGAATAGACAGAGTGGTAAAAGGGAATTTCGTTTTATTAAAGGTCCCATTTTTGGAAACATTATTCTTGCCGATGAGATCAACCGGACACCCCCAAAAACCCAGTCTGCTCTTCTTGAAGCCATGCAGGAACAGCAAGTGACTGCTGCAGGGACTTCCTATGCTTTGGAAGCACCTTTCTTTGTCTTGGCAACACAAAATCCCATCGAGCAGGAAGGAACCTATCCTTTACCCGAAGCTCAACTCGATCGTTTTATGTTCCAGTTAAATGTTGGCTACCCCAGTGCTGAAGAAGAAAAAGAGATTGTAACCCGTACAACGGGGACAGCTACGGTTTCATTAAAAAAGATCATTTCCCGTGAAGAACTAATTGAGATCCAGAAACTTGTTTCAAGCTTGCCCGTTGCCGAACATGTAGTGGATTATGCCGTAAATATGGTGCGCTCAACTCGTCCGGCGGAATCTGAAATACCCATGGTAAAAGATTATGTCAAATGGGGTGCCGGACCCAGAGCCTCACAATATTTGATCATTGCAGGCAAAACACGTGCGGCTTTACTAGGTAAAATGACCCCCGATGAGGAAGATATCAATGCAGTTGCTCCGCAAGTTCTTCGTCACCGTATTTTGCGTAACTTTAAAGCCGAAGCTGATGGTGTCTCTATGGAAGATATGATCAAACAACTTATCCGGGTCCATCATGGCTGAACCTGATTATAGTCCCGGATCGATTATTAACCTGGGAAATTTGCGTTTTCAAGCTAAAACCATTGTGGAGGGATTGATGCTGGGATTACATAGCTCACCTTATCATGGTTTTTCAGTGGAATTTTCACAGCATCGGCAATATATGCCAGGTGATGATATTCGCCATATCGATTGGCAGATCTATGGCAAAACAGACCGCTATTATATCAAACAGTACGAAGAAGAAACTAACCTGAATACTTATATTTTAGTTGATAATAGTGCTTCAATGGGATTTTCGAGCGAGAGTGCTGTTAGCAAATATCAATATGCTCAATTAGTGGCAGGAGCTTTGACTTGGTTATTGATCAATCAAAACGATGCGGTTGGATTAGCAATATTTAATGAGAAAATAGAAAGTTTATTCCCACCAAAATCGATGAATTCATATCTTAATGAGTTGCTAATAGCACTTCAAAAAACAAAATGTTCAAAGCATACACACATAGGGGAAACCCTCCACAATATTACGGAAAAATTACCGAGAAAAGGTCTTGTCATCTTAATATCTGATCTTTTAGACGATAAAAAAACTATGATGAAAGGACTGAAACATATACGGTATCTTGGTCATGATGTATTGGTCATTCAGCTTTTAGACCCCGGTGAGTGGGAATTAAAACAATCCCGAAAACATCGCTTCAAGGATATGGAGAGTGGGGAAGATATCAAGTTAGATGTTAGGCAGATCAAAGATGAATATCATAACAAAATTCGTGCTTACTGTGACGAGATCAATCGAGAGTGTGGAGAAAACCTTATTGATCATACACTTATCTTAACAGATATGGATTGTCGTATTGCCTTGATGGAATTCTTACGCAAGCGAAATAGATTGTATTAAACTCTTTTATCGAAATGCATAAAAAACCATTTGAATTCAATTATCAATTAATTAAGTTATTTCTACTAGAATAATAATGAAGGAGGATTTCTATGAAAAATCAAAGAGTTATTGTAGCGATTTGTGCACTTCTACTTGTTTTTTCTGTCGTTTTAATGGCAGAACCGGTAAAAGTGATCGCAGTACATTATGGTAATCCGGATTATGCTGAAGCTTTGACAAGGGAAAATTACCCCGGATTTGAATTTTATACCACCGATGGGTCTGAGTGGATGTATCAGGTTGAAAACACTCTATTTATTGGTGCTAATCCAAGTCATCTTGAAGGATTGTATGGAGAGATCCCGGAAAAGATGGGCTTTTCAGCTAGCTATACAATTGAAAAAGGTTCAGATATGCCATATAAGTTAGGTGTTGTATATCTAATTGGCAGCAATGGCGTAATAGTGGCCCAAAGCGCACCTCAGGCAAATTTTATTGATGGTGAGGAATATTGGGCTGATTTCAATAATATGAAGAAACTTCTTAAGAATCTTAAAAAGAACAAATTTCCAAAGGTCTTACCTATATCTAAGCAAGTTTATTTTAAATCAACTCCTATTGGAGAATATGAACCGTATAAAAAATCAATAGTCGATAAAAAGGCATCTGGGCTTATAGGATGGAATGTTCCCGAAGTCTGTGTTTATGATGGAGAAGGTAAAAAACATAAGCTGCCTGATCTTGTAAAAGATGAGAATTGTTTTATTGTTTTTTATACAATGAATGCTGTCCATAAAAAAGAAGGAAATCGGAAAACAGGCGAGATCATAAATGAATATGATGAAGAAATTCCTGTTAATGCTGAGAAAGAAATGGCCGGAGTCGCAAAAAATGCTGAAAATGCTCAAACAAAAGAAGATATTCAGAACATGTTCAAATCTATGTTAAAAGCAACAGCAGAAAACATAAATTCTTTTTATGGTGATGCGGTTGGACCACTTGAAATGGCCAAAAAGGTTAATGGATCAGTAAAATAGAAAGATCAGCAAATCATAAAACACCAATTTCTTTCGGAATTGGTGTTTTTTTTT
>JAUVKP010000134.1 GCA_030596185.1 Fidelibacterota bacterium
TGTATTTCCCGACCAAAAGAACGCTTATCCTGGGGAATTGAGTTGCCTTTTGATAAAGATTATGTGACCTATGTATGGTTTGATGCACTCTTGAATTATGTAACTGCGCCGGGTTATCTGCAAGATAATGAACGCTTTCAAAAGACTTGGCCGGCTGTGCACCTCATTGGAAAAGATATTTTAACAACTCACTGTGTTTATTGGCCGACTATGCTCATGGCTGCCGGTATTCCTTTACCCAAAACGATTTTTGCACATGGCTGGTGGACTTCAGAAGGTCAAAAAATGAGTAAATCCCTTGGGAATTTTATTGATCTTGAAACCATCCAAATGCACTGCGATAATGTAGGCAAAGATGCTTATCGCTACTATATGGCTAAAGAAGGTCCTTTGTTCAGCGATTCGGATTTTTCCAAAGAACGCTTCTATCAAACCTATAATACCGATCTTGCTAACGATTTTGGAAATCTGGTCAATCGTATCTTTAAATTGATCAAGAAATATTATGACGGGAAAGTCCCAACAGCCGGTGAATTGGGTGATGACGAAAAAGCCATGATGACATCAGCTGAAACTTGCTTGAGCGCGGTCATGAAAGACTTGGATGATTTCAATGTGAATGCCATTGCAAGTGATGTTATATCCTATGTGACATCCATCAATCGCTATCTTGAAAAAACAGAGCCTTGGAAACTGGCGAAAACAGATATAGAAGCTACAAAAACTGTGCTCTATACTGCATTGGCGAGCTTGCGTTTCTCAGCTTCTTTGTTGTACCCTCTGTTACCTGAAAAAATGACTGAATTTTTCTCCATGTTGAACAATGGTGATACGCCGGGGTCACTTATGAATTGGGAAGACCTGAAAAGCGGCATAGAATTAGGCGAAATGAAAGCACTTTTCCCGCGTTTTGATATGAAATTACTTGAAAAAATGTAGACCTTCCGTCTCAGGGAGACTCCATGTTCACCGATACACACGCACATCTTAATCTGGATCCTTTTTATGAGGATGTTCAGCCTTATATTGACAGGGCTTTGGATGCAGGTGTAAGTAAAATAATTGTTCCCTCAATTGACCTTATCACTTCCGAACGAGCTATTTCGCTTGCGGATAAATACGATAATATTTTTGCAGCTGTAGGTATTCATCCTCATGATAGCACGGACGCCTCGGATGAGTATTTACACGTTCTTGAAGAAATGCTCAAGCATCCCAAAGTTTGTGCCATAGGGGAGATAGGTTTGGATTATTTTCGCGATTACGCACCCGAAGATATTCAAAAGCGTATTTTCCGCGGACAAATTGAGTTGGCAAAAGATAAAGGATATCCGATCATCATCCATAATCGGGCAGCAGATGCGGATACCTATGCCATTCTTGAAGAAGCTGATTATTTCAATGCTCAATTCCATTGCTATGGCAGTGATGAAGCATTTGCCCAAAAGGTTCTGAAAAAAGGTGCTTTGATCTCCTTTACTGGGGTCGTGACCTTTGCAAAAAAAGTCAAAGAGCTGGTAAAAACACTTCCTTTGGAAAAACTCATGATCGAGACCGACTGTCCGTGGATGGCGCCCATCCCGCATCGTGGCAAACAGAACGAACCCGCTTATGTGGTGGAAGTTGCGAAGGCTTATGGAGATATCTTTAATGTTTCATTAGATGAGATTGCAAGAATTACGACGAATACGGCAAAGATGTTCTTTAAAATATAGATATGTAAAGACGCGATTTATCGCGTCTCTAAAAAACTTAACTCGTTGCGTCATCCTGAAAATCCTGAACAACGTCAGGCTGAACTTGTTTCAGTCTTGTTTCAGGATTATTCAGCCCATAGGGGCCCGTAGGGCGATCTCAGTGAGAATTTCAAGAGTAGTAATAAATTATGTCCCACTACCCCAAAAAATCTCTCGGACAGCATTTTTTAAACGATAAGAACATGATCGCAAAGATCATGCGTGCGATCGATATAAATGAAAACGATAGCGTTCTAGAGATCGGACCGGGTGAGGGGGCATTGACGTATGAACTTTTAAAAAGTAATTGCATGCTGACCAGCCTGGAATTGGATACGGAACTTGCAATGAAATGGCAAAATATCGCCATTGATCATTCTCGATTTCAATGCATTGAATGCGATGCCGTCACTGAAGATTGGTTACCCTATTTGCCTGTCAATAAATGTGTTGGAAATATACCTTATAACGTTTCCCGTCCTTTGATATACAAATTATTCCGATATCGTAAACAGATCGCTGAAACTGTGTTCATGGTTCAGAAAGAATTTGCCGAAAAACTTGCGGCACGTGCAGGAGAGGACGCATATGGTATTCTTTCAGTACTGTCCGCGAGTTTTGCCGATGTTGAGGTTTTATTTAATATTCCACCTTCGGTTTTCTATCCGCCGCCCAAAGTTACATCAGCTTGCGTAAAATTTACTTTCAAAGATATTGAGATCAATGATACCTTACTCATTGAGGTCGTTCAGACCGCTTTCAATCAACGACGTAAGACACTCAAAAATAGTCTAAAGAAGTATTATCGCCCTGAATTGGAAGATAAATTTGAGTGGGGAAAGAGGGCAGAAGAGATTACGCCGGAAGAATATATTAAATTTGTAAATTGTCTCACATTTAAAAACAATTAAGTATGTCATTCTGAACGAAGCTCCGAGTGATCGGGGCGAAGCTGAAGAATCTATTTATGAAAAGGAAATATGAATCATGAATAGACCTTCCGGCTGGCATCCGCCCCGAAATTTCAGGGAAGGATCTGCCGGATGGTCGAAAAAATCTTACTCGACCAGCCAGCATTCCATCTAACGATGGAGCAAGCTGGCTGGTCTTCAGAAATAAAAAAAAGGGCTCAATATGTTGAGCCCTTACTTTTATCTTCCTCCTACGTCAAGACTTCGGAGGACAAGTTAAACTTTGATCTTTAGTCTTTCTTTTTAAACCAAACCTGTCGTTTATCTCTAAATGCGTGGCGTGGCAGCTTAATAACAAAATAAATAGTGCAAGCGATCAGATACAGGACACTTAAGCCAAAGAACATCCAGAACCATATCCACTCTCCTGTTAAAAAGGTTTTTACCGGCCAAGCCATAAAAAGTATCAGAGGAATGGCAAATATGAAAACGATCCCGGCACCATAAGTATAATCTTCGACCACCGGTGTTTCAAAATCAGGATCGACCACCCGTATAAGTGCGAGTGCGGTGGAAAGAGTACCGGTGGATACACCAAAGATCATCAATGTCCTGAAAAAACGGTGTGTTTTAAAAAGTCGTGAGCCGATAAGAATAACCGCCCAGGTAGATATTGCACCACCGACAATACTAACGATCAGGATCGGTAACCAGTAACTGGCCACTACTGCAATCGAAATAGCGGCAATAGCCGCAGCAACCATATAGTCAACCAAAAATCCGGAAACACGATTCATGGCCATATTATTTATAACATGATCCGCTTTCACGGCAATTAAAATTCTGCGCATCAGCATACCGGTAAAGGCAGCAAAAATGAAGCTGATTCCCCACAGACTATCTCCAAGCTGCACGCCGGAATCACCTCCGAATGACAGTAGCTTTGTGAGTCCCAGCAGCAAAAGATAAGACAGAAAATAAGTAAAAAGCACTAAACCGGTGTGAAGGCTTAGGGTATCGATCGCTTCACTTTCAGAAGTCAAATATGACCCTACAGGTAAATCTTTTCTTGTTCTGGAGAATATCCCACGGCGGGTTCCTTCTTTACCCATATATTCCAGATCTTCTTTTGTGATCCAATTATTCCGTTTCGCAAAGTTGATAAGGTAAATACCGCCGAAACAACAAATTACAAACCCAATTGCCGCGAATGTCAATCCCACAGAACTCAGTCCTTCTATGGCCATCAGTTCTCCCCAGTTTGCACCAATGGACATTGCTTGTCCCGGGCCCAGCACAAATCCCAGAGGCATAAATACACCAAAACTGTGAAACAGCTCCGGGCGGAATGTGTAAATCATAAGCAAAGTTAAAAGTAAACCAACTACGAGCTGAATTGCGTATTGATATATAATGGCAACGGCCATAGGGAGTGCGCCGTCATTTTCTTTGCTTTTCTTTTGAGTATGTCTCAAAGTTAGTACCACAAAGGACATGCCCAGGAAATGATAAGCAATATCTTTTAGTGATCCGGTTTGAAATCCTATTAATGGAAAAACATAATTATAAGGCGGCAGGAGTATAAATCCTGCGGTGAGTGCGTTGGGGATCAAATATCTCTGAAAAAACTTTACTTTTGAGCGAATAAATGTCGCGATCAATAAAGCAACAGAAATAATCCCAAGATTGATGAATACATCCCAATGAAAATTCATAATCCCTCCGTGTGTGTA
>JAUVKP010000032.1 GCA_030596185.1 Fidelibacterota bacterium
AGCGATCTCTGCAATAACGGGAGCAGCCCCTGTTCCTGTACCACCGCCCATGCCTGCGGTAATAATGATCATATCCGTATCCCGTACGATATCTTCAATACGATCCTTACTTTCCAAAGCCGCGTGGTAACCGATAGACGGGTCAGTTCCTGCACCGAGTCCACGGGTCTTATTGGCTCCGATCTGTATCTTTGTTTCAGCTTCGTTCACGCTCAATGCCTGTGCATCTGTGTTGATAGCTATAAATTCCACATCCGTCAGTTTTTCTGATATCATTCGTTGTATGGCATTTCCGCCTGCGCCGCCAACTCCGATAACCTTGATCTGTGCTCTTTGCTCTTTTAATCCATCATATTCGATCAACATAGGATCCTCCGTTTCATTATTTTTAATTTTATTATTTTCTAGAAAAATTCCGATAAACGTTCTCTGATCTTATTCCATAAGGTGATTTTAGATTGACCGGATGGAAACTTAGGTTTTAGATTGCATTTATTTGCTGTGTGTAATAGTCCAATTCCGGTGGCAAAATCCGGTGTATAATCTTCTTTTTCCAATCCATTCATATGAATTGGATAACCGACGACACAATTCATTCCGAAGATCTCTTCTCCAAGATATTCAATACCTCTAAGAAGTGAACCGCCACCCGTAAGGACGATACCTGCGTTTAATTGTATTCCTTTCAGATGTTCACGAGATAATAGAAGGATCTCGCGGACCCGAGCTTCAATAAATTCCGAAAGTAATCCGGAATTCATGGCAATGTCCACTTTTCCATTAACGGGTTTGATATAAAATTCTTTAATTCCTTGCGACTTTGCTAGTTTTGCGGTTGAAAAACCGTATTGTTTCTTAATGCGTTCAGCTTCAGTAAATGAAGTTCTTGCCAATGATGCAATATCGCGAGTCACAATTTCACCACCGTATCCGACGATTTGTGTGCTGACAAGATGACCGTTGTTAAAAACAGTGATATCTGTTGTACCGCCGCCTATATCGATAAGACAGACACCCAGTTCCTTTTGATCGTATGTTAAAACGGCTTCAGCTGAGGCCAGGGGCTCTAAAACGATGTCATCCACGTTTAGGCCGGTCTTCTGTACACAATTGACGAGATCGCGTGCATTGTTGATCGCCGCTGTGATCACATGTGCTTTTAAAGTCAGTTTACTTCCGGACATCCCAAGAGGATTTTTAACGATCATTTGATCATTTATGATATATTCTTGGGGAATTATATGAATGATCTCACGATCGATCCCGATATTGATGTTCTTTATTGAATCTTCAAGATTGAGCATATCTTTTTCATCAATGGTATTGACTCGTTTGCTGCTATCTTGCCTGTTAATTGGAATGGCATGCTCCGTATCCATACTACGGATATGATCACCGGCTATACCCACGGTTACTCCGCTAATTTTCTCTATATTCGCTTTTTTCATTGCGAGAGAGACCGAAGCTTCGATGGATGCCCGCATTTGATCGATATCAACGACCACTCCACTTTTCATACCTGAAGATGGGACTTTACCAATACCAAGTATATGGTATTCCGAGACACTGCTATCGTATTCGCCAACGATCGCGCAGATTTTCGTTGTCCCAATATCCAGGGCGCTTAAAATTGTTTTTTCGTTCATAGTTTTACTCATTGGTTAATCCCGTACAATTACTTGACCGTTAAAACGCAAACTGACATATTTATAATCGCGCATATCAATATCTTCTTTTTCCATTTTAGAAATAAATGCATCAAGAATATCAAAGCGCTTCTCAAGATCGTTCTTTCCAAGATATACTTTGGGGTAGTCATCGTCCTTTTGAATGATCCATCCTTTATCTTCAGACCATGTGATATGCGAACAATAACTTTTTACTTCCTCACTGAACTGCTGTACATAATTCACAAAATTGATGGCATATCGGATATCCGGATGAAATGTGGGTTTTCCCATTTCAAAAGGAAGTTCCCGGTCTACGCCGGTAATGACCGGCATACTGTTTGTGGGATAGTTCATGGGACTTGGCAGCATGATCGCAAAAGCATCCAATGCATAATCTTCTTTTAATCGGATCATCACAATGGGTTGCCGTTCGATAACATGAATATTGATCACATCAGGGAATTCCCGACTGATATAAGCATTAAAAATATAAGGTTCAGCGATCAGGCGATCAATTCCGGCACCAAGTTCAAGATCGAACATATTTGCACCGCGTTTGATCCCGCTGGCATGAATGATCTGCTTTTCGTTTAGTTCATTCTGGTTATGCACGATAATCTGTTTTACCGTAAAAACCTGTTGGTAACGGCAATAGATCAGTGCCAGAATGAACACCAAAAGACAGACCAGTACGGTCATGATCTTGTTTAAGGATATCTTTTTATTTGGTCTTATCGGATCCATGATATTCCTTATAAATTGCATCTGAAACCTGCCAGATATCACCGGCACCTATTGTCATGACGATATCGCCATCTTTGATAGTCGGAAGGACCATTTTAGGTGTATCCTTCAACTTAGCCGTATAGTAAACATCAGTAAAACCCTGATCTTTTATCATCTTTACGATCATTTTGCTATTGACATCACGCATCGGTTTTTCACGAGCGGGATAAATGTCGGCAATATAGATACGATCGGCTTTTTGTAGTGAATTGGCAAAACCCTCGGCAAAGTCTTTTGTTCTGGAAAATAAATGTGGCTGAAAAATGACCACGATACGTCGATCGGGATGCAAAATGCGGAGTGCCGTAAGTGTTGCATCGATCTCAGTGGGATGATGTGCATAATCATCATAAAAAAGCACATTATTTGATTGATGACGAAGTTCAAATCGTCGTTCTACGCCTGCAAAAGCCTTAATTCCCTTACCGGCATCTTTCATGTCTAGATGAAGAAGATAGCTTGTTACGAGCGCTGCCGTAGCGTTTAAGACGTTGTGGTGGCCGACCTGAGTGATCGTATAGACACCGATCTTATCGTTTTTATAGTTAAGCGTAAAATGTGATCCTTTATCGTAAGAAATATCCGTGATATGGAAATCGGCAGCCGGATCTGTGCCGTAGGTCACATAAGGACGATCTATCAAAGGTAAAAGAGAGCGAGCTTCGGCATCATCGTAGCAAAGAATGACCGAACCGTTCTCAGGGATACTGTTTGCATAAGCCAGGAAAGTATCTTTCATATCCTGAAGATCTTTGTAAATATCCAAATGGTCTGCATCAACATTTGTAATAACTGCAAGAGTAGGTGGGAGAGCCAAAAATGTTCGATCGTATTCATCGGCTTCAAAGATCACATAAGTTTTTGAACCCATACGTGCATTGGTTTTAAGATCTTTGATAATACCGCCAATGAACATAGATGGATGTGAACCACAGGCATCCAAAGCTGATGCAATAATGGATGATGTGGATGTTTTTCCATGTGTCCCGGCCACGCCGATACGAATGGGCCATACCGAAAGTAGCATGCCAAGAAATTCGGCACGACGAATACGCTTGATCCCAAGATGTTTTGCCTGACGGAATTCAGGATTATCTTCTTTGATCGCAGAAGAATAAACAACAACATCAGGGGAATGTAAATGGTCACGATGATGGCCGATATCGATCTTGGCACCCAAAGTACGAAGATGTCGGGTAATACTGGTCTCTGTCGTATCGGAACCCGTGACGAGAAAACCAAGTCGGATCAACACCTCCGCGATCCCGCTCATTCCGATCCCGCCAATACCGATCATATGAATTTTCCTGACCGATCCGAATACTGTTGTTATCCTGCCATCATTCATCTTAACTCCAGGTGTAAAAGGTTTGCAGTTGATTAAGTACTTCTTTTGCGATCTGTTCTGCGGCGTCTTTTTCACGAGTGGGGAAAGTTTCTGCCATATTCTTTAATTTTTCAGGGTTGTTGATCATATTTTTTAAGTGTTTTACTAAAGCAGTATCCGGGAATTCGCTTTCTTCAACGATCACAGCACAACCAAGGGCTTCCAGGGCTTTTGCATTATGATATTGATGATTCCCTGCAGCAGTGGGCAAGGGGATCAAAATTGAAGGAATTCTCATGCGTTCGATCTCTGCTAATGTTAAAGCGCCCGCGCGTGCTATGACCATATTCGCGGCTGAATATGCAGCTGACATATTTTCGATATAAGGCATTAAGTGAATAGATTTGTGTTCACAGAATTGTTGACATAACATATCATAGCTTGCATTACCCGTTTGCCAGAGGATTTGCAGATTAAACTTATGTATCCATGATTGGGCGCGTTTAGCAATATATTTATTGACATTTAATGCACCTTGCGATCCTCCAAATATAAAGATGGTGAATTTATCCGGATCCAGATTCATGATGTTACGCGCTTCCACTGTATCAATTCTTTTAATAGAAGAGCGGATAGGATTACCACTTTTAATGAAAAGAACATCATCTTTGATATGATCTTTAACTTCATCATAAGCATAAAAAAGTCCCATGGCGCGTTTGGCAAGCAACCGACTGGTCACACCCGGGAAGGCATTTTGTTCCTGGACAAATAAAGGGATATGTTTACGAGATGAGATCAAGCCTGGCAGCAATGAAACGTATCCACCACTTGCAATGGTCACGACAGGATCAAGTTTGCGATATAATCTCTTGATCTTTATGTAAGATATTAACAGACGAATGGGCAAGATCAAGTTTTGTAAAAAAGAAGCCAGTGACAAATAGCGTGAAAAACCTTTAATCGGTACCAGAGTATAGGTGTAATCGCTTTTTGGAGCAAGACGCTGTTCAATACCGAATTCTGAACCGATATAATGACATTGAATATTGACACTATCCGGAAAAGATTCGGATTGTTTCATAATGGCATCGGCAATGGCCATAGCGGGATAATAATGTCCGCCCGTGCCACCACCGGTGATGATAATATTATATGATGATTTAGAGTTCATGTAAAAACTCCGCTTTTTTTTGTGCTTCATGTTGAGATTGCTTGATCACATTCATACAAATGCCAATAAGGGCAAGATTGATTAATAATTGTGATCCACTTTTTGAAATAAATGGCATGGGAAGACCGGTTACAGGTACCAAGCCAACACAGACAATAGCATTTGCCAAGGCATAAAAAATAATAGAGAATGCAGTGGCAAAAATAATGCTTTTCCCGAAGGGGTCGTTAACCTGTTTTGCAAGTTTGAGCATGGAAACAAAGAGGACGACAAATGCGATAAGTATCAATGATGTGGTAATAAATCCCAATTCTTCGCCTGCAATGGAAAAAATAAAATCAGTGTGTGCTTCAGGAAGGAAAAGATTCTTGCCGGTGCTGTTACCGAATCCACGTCCGAATAAACCGCCTCCCGATAAAGAGATCATTGATTGATGTAGCTGATAGCCACCATTGTTAATGTCATCGGGTTTAAAGTGCGAAAGAATCCGTGCAAGCCGGTAATCAGAGATAAAGACATATATGGCCGATAAAACTAAAAATATTGAAGAAAGTATGCCCAGCTGTATGCCTGATACTCCATAGATATACAAAGTTACGATAACTATAACATATAGTGAAAATGCAGAAGAGAAATCGGGTGTAAGTGCCACCATAATAATTAACAGCAAAGAAACGATCATGGCAGGCATAAGACCTTTGCGGAATTGTCCTAAAGTATCTTTATGATTGGCAATATAGCTGCTAATATAGATGATCAGGGCAAATTTTACTATTTCCGCTAGCTGAAATATATTACGTCCACCTACTGACAACCAGCGAGCAGGATGACTGTTGCCGGTGGAGAATTTCTTGATCAATGTAATAGCCATCAGGGTGACCGCAATGATGATGAATAACCATGCGAACTTTTTAAGAACCTTATAATCAATAAGATAAAAAACAAAACCAAGTAAGATAGATAGAACAAGATACTTGATATGACTCTCAAAAAAGCTATTGGCATTTCCATCAATATTTAAAGCAACTCGAGTACTTGCAGAAAAAAGGATCAGCATACCGCCAAGTATCAGGACCGCAAGTGTGATCATGAAAACTTTAAAGCTTAATGGGTACTCTATTTTATTTGCCTTCATTTCCAAAATCCAAAATTGTTTTAACTAATTGTTTAAAATGATCTCCACGCTCTTCAAAATTCTTGTACTGATCAAAACTTGTACAAGCGGGAGAGAGCAGTATGGCATCACCGGGATGTGCTTCACTAAAAGCCTTCATCACTGCGATCTCCAAATCTCCACAGGGAGTTGGATTGAATTCTTTCAATTGATCTATGATCTTGCCGCTAGCTTCACCAATAACATAAAGCTTATCATTTTTACTCAAATACGGTGCCAGATCACGAAAATCATTATCTTTGTCACGTCCACCCAGAATAAGGTGCAAGGGAGAGTTGAAACTTTGTATAGCCATCTTAACAGAATCTATATTTGTACCTTTTGAGTCATTGTAGAAGCGAATATTTCCGGCTTCACCTGCAAATTCAATGCGATGAGGAATGCTCTTGAAATGTCGCAAAGAAGTAAAGACACCTTCATGGTCATCAATAAAAGGTGAAACCGCCGAAGCAGCCGAAGCAATGTTATATTCGTTATGAATGCCAAATAACTTTATGTCATTCTTATCTAAATTGTGCCATTTCTCGTTCAGTTGGAATGAAAATGTTTCACCATCAAAATACGCAATAGAATCCGGCAGTTTTTCTTTTGAGACCGGGATGACATAAGCTTTAGTTTTTGCATGTTTGTTAATAACCTCATCATCGCGATTCAAAACAGCAAAATCTTCTTCTTTCTGGTTGATGAGAACACGACATTTCGTTAAGGCATAATCCAGGAAAGAATCGTAGCGATCAAGATGATCGGGCGTAATATTCAGTAATACAGCAACATTCGGGTGAAAATCCTTGGTCGTTTCAAGTTGGAAACTACTTATCTCAGTCACATACATAGGATGAGATCCGCTGACAATGGCCGTGTAGACTGCCTGTGAGAAAGAGTGACCGATATTACCGCATGCAACAGCAGGAATGCCGGAGCGTTCCAGCATGTCCGCAATCAATGTCGTGGTCGTGGTTTTTCCATTTGAACCTGTGACGGCGATAATGGGACTTTCTGTAAACCAGCTGGCAACTTCGATCTCAGAATAGACCGGAATATCGCGTTCATATAATAATTGAACAACATCAGACGTAGTAGGAATGCCCGGACTCAAGATCACAAAATCAGATTCAAGGATCTTTCTACTGTGTTGCCCGAACTCATAAGCAATACCGTGTTCATCAAAAATACGTAAGAGATCAGGGGCTTTATTGTCAGCATTACTGTCACTTACCAATACTTTGGCATCGTGTTTTGCCAGCAAGATAGCCGCTGAGATACCGCTTCTACCGGCACCTAAAACTGTTATGTATTTATCTGTTACGAGCACAATAAATCCTTTTTATCGAATTTTCAATGTTGCCATGGACATTAATGCACAGAGAATACCGAGGATCCAGAAGCGGATAACCACTTTTGTCTCAGGCCAGCCTTTTTCTTCAAAATGATGGTGCAAGGGCGCCATAAGGAATAGGCGTTTGCCTGTGCCGGTGCGGCGTTTGGAAAATCTAAACCATCCTACTTGTAGGACCACGCTCAGAGCTTCAATGACAAAGACCATACCGACCATTAAGAAGACTATTTCTTTTTTTAATAATATCGCGACCGTACCGAGAGCTGCTCCATAAGCAAGTGAACCCGTGTCTCCCATAAATATTTCAGCGGGACGGGAATTGAACCAGAGGAATCCGACCAATCCTCCTACCATGGCTGCCAGGAAAACGGTCAATTCACCGGTTGTTGGAAGGTAGAGGATTCCAAGATATTCACTAAAATCCACACGACCGGACAAGTAAGCAATACCCAACATCACAAAAGCGGCAAGAGCCATAAGGCCTGATGCCAAACCGTCCAAACCGTCCGATAGATTTACGGCATTGGAAAAACCGGTAATATATAAAATGACCATTGGTGCGTAGAAGATGCCGAAATTGATCATCATATGTTTTAGAAAAGGAACCGATGTTGCAGTTACTAGACTCGGGTCAGAAGGGTAGATGTACATAAATAAAGCCACGATCACACCAATGGCTATCTGTCCCATCAGTTTATATCGTGCAACTAAACCTTTTTTCATTTTCTTTACGACTTTAAGATAATCATCGATAAATCCAATGGCACCCATCCAAAACGTAACGAACATAACAAGAAGTACGTATTTATTGCTTAGATCGCCCCAAAGAAGC